>NZ_JBFABB010000003.1:0-132873 GCF_040640035.1 Micromonospora sp. NPDC023633
GCGCGCGCGCCGCCCCCCCCGCCGCCCCGACGGCGGTACCGACCCACCGGCGGGCCGCGGGGTTCGCCCCTGAGTGGCGCTCCCCGCGAGATGGCGCTCCCGTCGCGCCTAAGCGATCGACGTTCGTCGACCCTTGTCCCCGCAGGGCTCGCCGACTACCGTCTGATCGATGATCGACTACCTGGTCATCGGCGGGGGCATCGCCGGCGCCAGCGCCGGACACCACCTCGCCGCGTACGGCACCGTGGTGCTGCTGGAGATGGAGAACGTTCCCGGCCAGCACTCCACCGGCCGCTCGGCGGCGACGTTCTCCGAGTACTACGGCGGGCCGGCGGTGCGCGCACTGACCCGGGCCAGCCGGCGCTTCCTCACCGCGCCGCCGCCGGGGTTCGCCGAACACCCGCTGCTCACCCCGCGCGGCGTCCTCACCCTCTGCCCACCGGGCAGCGAGGAGGCCTTCGAGGCGGCGCTGCGCGACGGTGCCGAGGTGGACCCGCCGGCCCGCGAGATCGACGTCGCCGACCTGCCCCGGCACTGCCCCGTCGTGCGGCCGGAGTGGTGCCGGCGGGCGATGGTGAAGCCGGCCGTGCAGGACCTCGACGTCGCCGCGCTGCACCAGGGCTACCTGCGCGGCATCCGGGCGGCCGGCGGCCGGGTCGTGTGTGGCGCAGGGGTCCACCGGCTGCGGCGCGGCGGCGACGGCTGGCAGGTGGACACGGACGCCGGCGAGTTCACCGCCCGGGTCGTCGTCAACGCTGCGGGCGCCTGGGCCGACGAGGTCGCGGCGGCGGCCGGCGTACGGCCGATGGGGTTGACGCCGCTGCGGCGCACCGCCTTCCTGGTGGACGCGCCGGCCGGCGTCCCGGCGACGGACTGGCCGATGGTCGCCGACGTCGACGGCAGCTTCTACTTCAAGCCGGAGTCGGGGCGCCTGCTGGTCTCCCCGTGCGACACCACCCCGGCACCCCCCGGCGACGCCCGCCCGGACGACCTCGACGTGGCGATCGGCGCCGACCGGGTGCAGGCGGCGACCACGCTTGAGATCCGCCGCGTCCACCAGCCCTGGGCCGGGCTGCGGACCGCCGCCCCGGACGACGTGCCCGTGATCGGCCCGGCGACCGACGCGCCGGGCTTCCTCTGGATGGCCGGGCTCGGCGGCTACGGCGTCCAGACCTCGCCCGCGGCGGGCGCCCTGCTCGCGGCGCTGGCCGTCGACGCCCCGCCCCCGGTGGACCCCACCCCCCTCTCCCCCTCCCGCTTCCCCTGACCCCACCTCCCGGGGACCCCGGTGTCGATCATGGGGTTGGCGGCGGTCGAGGAGATCGACTTCGCCGCCCACCCCATGATCGACGGGATGTCCCGAGTGGGCGGGGGGAGGGGTCAGTCCGTCAGGGAGCGGCGGGGCAGCATCGTCAGCGCCGAGATGCCGGCCGACAGCAGTGCCGCCAGCAGCATCACCTGGAAGACCGCCGGATAGCCGGCCACGCTGGCGACCAGGCCGGCCAGGGGCGCTCCGGCCACCAGGCCGATGTCCCAGAACGAGGTGAACGCGCCGAGCGCCGCTCCCTGGTGGGCCGGGTCCGTCCGGTTGATCACCAGCAGGGCCAGCGCCGGGAAGAGCAGCGAAAGCCCGGCGCCGATCACCAACCCCCCGGCGACCGCGACCAGCAGGTTCGGCGCGAACGCGACGAGGAGCAGCCCCACCGCCTCCACCAGAGCCGAGCCGACGGCCACCCGGCCGGCGCCGAGCTTGTCGGGCAGCCCGCCCACGAAGAGCCGGACCCCGACATAGGTGAAGCCGAACGCGTTGAACGCGGCGATGCCGTTCTCGACGCCCCGGTCGGCCATGTGCAGCGCGACGAAGGCGGCCAGCGCGGCGTAGCCGAACCCGGCCAGGGAGAGCGCGACGCCCGGGGCCACCGCGCTGCGCGGCAGGATGCCGGCCCGGCTCGCCGAGGTCGCCTGCTCCGGCCCGGGCCGGACGGCGACGAGCGCGGCCCCGGCCACCGCCGCCAGGACCGCGAACAGCCACACCGCCGGATAGCCGGAGGTACGCAGCAGCACCGCGCCGAGCAGGGCGCCCAGCGTGATGCCCAGCCACATGTAGATGCCGTACAGGCCGACGACGCGGCCCCGCCGGTCGGCTGGCGCGAGCGCCACCAGCCAGGCCGCGCCGGCGGTGTAGACGGCCGCCTCGCCCACCCCGTGCAGGACCCGGACGCCGACCAGCACGCCGACGTTGCCGGCCAGGAAGTAGGCCGCCCCGGCGGCGGCGCACACCGCCGCGCCGGCGAGCATCACCGTCCGGTACCCGTGCCGGTCGCCGAGCCGGCCGGCGACGGGCCGGGCGATCACGGCGGAGACCGCGATCGCGGCGATCACCACCCCCACCTCGACCCGGTTGCCGTCCAGCTCGTCGAGCACGTAGAACGGCAGCACGGCCAGGGAGGCGCCCACGCCGAGCAGACACAGGAAGATGGCGGCGAAGAGCGGCACGATGGGCCGGTAGAACGAGAGTTTCCCGCCGGTCGTGGTCATACGGTGACGCTCCTAGGCGGTGTCTTCAAAGGATCTTGGTGTCGGACGATGTAGCGCGTGGGTCCCCGTTAAGAGTTTGTCTTACGTCGATTGAGAGCCGTTGTCTAGGTGCCTGCCGACGGTGGTGACCGGTGGTCGCCCGCGTGCCGATGATCGGCGGGTGCTCAACGGGATCGTGTGGAAGATCCGAGCCGGTGCGGCGTGACGTGGCGCGACGTGCCGGCCCGGTACGGGTCCTGGCAGTCGATCTGCACCCGTTTCCGCAGGTGGGACCTGGATCGGGTGCTCGCTCGGATGCTCGCTGGCGTGCGGGCCGACGCGGACGCGGCCGGGGACGTCTACTGGCTGGTGTCGGTCGACCCACGCCGGGCGCTCGGGACCTGGCCGACCTCGGGTCCGCCCGGACCACGTCATCGCCGACAGGGGCTACCGGCACCGGAGCGATCAGGGCTGGCCTGCGTCGGCGCGGCGGCCAGCCCGGCGGCGTGCCCGACCGGCGGTATCGGGCACACGATTCCCGAACGTGCTGACCAGCAGGCCAACCGCCGCCGGCAGGGCAGCCACGGCGGCCGGCCATCGGCGTTCGACAAGCAGCGCTACAAGCGTCGCAACGTCGTGGAGCGTCGCTTCGACCGGCTGGAGCAGTGCCGCAGCGTCGCGACCCGGTACGACAAGACCGCCACGTCGTACCAGGCCACCGTCACGATCGCCGCGCTACTGCAATGGTGGTGAGCTCTCCTGTGGTGAGCTCTCCAAGACACCGCCTAGGCCGGTACGACGTGGAAGAAGTGGGTCGGCAGGTGCACGGCCAGGCCCTCGTGGATCTCGGCGCAGACGGCCGGACCGTCGGTGGCGAAGGTACCGGGCGGCGGGGTGCCGACGCGGATCGCGGAGCGCCCGGCGTCCAGCAGGCGGGCCGCCATCGCGAAGTCACCCACCACCGCCTCCCCCGGCGCCACCATCCGGGTACGGCTGATCTGCACGCCGTTGCGGGTCAGGTCCGCCAGGAACGCGCCCCGCCCGAGCAGGTGGGTGTAGTAGTCCCTCGGGTTGACGATCATCGCGTGCGGGGTGGCGCCGGTCTGCTCGATCTCGTCGCAGGCGGCGAGCAGGCCGCTCAGCCAGTCGTGCCGGTACGGCAGCCGCCCGATCTCGGGGTGCCGCAGCAGGCCGCCCTCGCCGATGGTCAACGCCTGGTTCTCGGCCGTGGCGAGGCGGACCAGCAGCCGGTAGTCGATGAAGACGGCCAGCGCCTCCGGGTCGTCGGCGAGCTCCTCGGGGATGCGTACCCAGGCGCGGATCGGGTGCACCCCGGCGGAGGCGGTGCCGAACCGGAAGGCGGCCTCGCGGCGCAGGCCCGACTCGTGCACGGCGGCGGCCTCGCTCTCGTCCGGGCGGCCCTCGCACCAGAACCGGACCGGCTCCATGCCGACCGACCGCTTGCGGAACAGGTTGCGGACGGTCACCCGGGGGCGTTCCTTGGTCGGCTGGAAGGCGTCCGTGATGGTGTAGTCGAAGCGCACCTCGGCGCCGGCGGGATCGTCGGCGTACGCGCGGGCGAACAGCTCACCAGGCGACAGCGTCGACGACGCGGTCACGGGCGGCGCGGCGGTGGTGGTCATGAGTCCTCCCCGATGGAGATGGCGTGCCGGATCAGCCGCTGGTAGAAGGGCTGGTGGTGGTCGTGGTACGACCGCAGGGTGTCGTTGTTGGCGACGGTCGTCTCGAAGGACTTCTCGACCGGCGAGAAGCCCGAGGTGCGTTCGACGTCGAGGTGCCACTTGCGGGTGCGCCGCCACTCGGCGCGCTCCCCCGGCGCCCAGTTCAGCGCCTCCGGCAGGAACGGCAGCCCCACGGCCTCACACCAGGCCGCCACCGTCTCGCCGGGGTGCCGCAGCAGGTCCTCGGCGCGGATCACCACGGGCGGCCGGCGCGCGGTCCGGCTGACGAGGTCGAACAGCTCCCACTGGTGCTCGTAGCCGATCTCCGGGCAGGTCACCGTCGGCTTGATCGCGTAGTGCGAGCTGATCGTGCGGGCCGGGTCGCGGACGATGAAGGTGTGCGTGACGTCCGCGATCGCCTCGGGATCGGCGAACAGGTGCCGGTAGCGGTATTCGAGCGTGTCCTTGACGAAGACCGTCCGGTCCCGGCCCAACTCGATCAGGTGCGCGACGACCTCGGCCGCGTCGGTCACGGTGACGGTGCCGCCGTCGGCGGCGGGCAGCTCGACGTGCCCCTCGTCGACGAGGGTGACCAGCGGCTCGTGGACGACGGTGACGTCACCGCGGGCGATCATCATGCGCAGGAACGCGGTGGAGAGCGCCCGGGGATGCGCCCACATGGCGATCACCGGCATGCCGGCCTCCCGTACCGCGTCTCGCGCCGCCTGAGCGCGGCCCCGCGGCGGGCCGCGTTCACTGGGACCACGCCGTCGGCTTGCGGTCCCACCGGTGGCCGCGCAGCGTCTCCAGCGCCCCGGCGTCCAGCGGTACGCCGTCGCTGACGGCCAGGTTGGCGCGGACGTGCTCGACGCGGCGCATGCCGGGGATCACCGTGCTCACCGCCGGGTGGTGCAGGATGAACCGCAGCGCCAGCTCCGGCATGGTCATGCCCGCCGGCACGTCGGCGGCCAGCCGCTCGGCGCGTTCCACGCTGGGCAGCAGGTTCTCCGGCCCGAAGTACGTGCTGCGCCAGTCCTCCTCCGGCCAGGTGCTGTCGGCGGTCAGCGTGCCGGTCAGCGTTCCCTCGTCGAACGGGACCCGGGCGATGATCGCGATGTCGTCCCGCTGGGCGCGCGGGAACAGCTCGTCCTCCGGCGCCTGGTCGAAGATGTTGTAGATGACCTGCACGACGTCGATCAGGCCGGTGTCGAGGGCGGCGTGGCAGTTCGTCGGCTCCCACCGGTTGACGCTGATCCCGATCCCGTCGACCAGGCCCTCCCGCTTGAGGTCCGCGACGGCCTCCTGCCAGCGGCCGTCGGCGGCCCACCGGTCCTCCCAGACGTGGAACTGGAGCAGGTCGATCCGGTCCACGCCGAGGTTTTCGAGGCTGCGGTGGGTGAACTCGCGGATGTGCTCGGCCGGGAAGACGTCGTCCAGGGTGTCCTGCGGGCCGGGCGGCCACTCCCGGTTCTTCGGGGGAATCTTGGTGGCCAGGTAGAGCCGGCGGTCCGGGTGCCGGCGCACCAGCCCGCCGAGGAGCTGCTCGCTGACGCCCCGCCCGTAGACCCAGGCGGTGTCGAAGAAGTTGCAGCCCCGTTCCACGGCCTCGTCCAGGCAGGCCGGTGCGGTGTCGTAGTCCCAGCCGGTGAAGCCGCCGGGCCCGCCGCCGATGCCCCACATCCCGTACCCGACCTCGCTGACCTGCCAGCCGAGCCGGCCCATCCTGCGGTATCGCATTCCACTCCCTCATCCGTGCCGGTCACCGCGTCACGCGCGGCCGTTCACCCTGGTCCCGCCGGCAGCAGCAGCCGGTCGGCCTCCCGCCGCACGTGCTCGCCCAGCCAGACGCGGTAGGCGCCGACGGACGGGCCGAGCCGGTGGTCGGTGAAGCCCCGGCGCCGCTCCAGCTCGGCGCAGCCGTCGCGACGGAAGAGCCGGGGGTTGTCGGTGAGCAGCGTCGCGAAGACCGCGCGCAGCCGCTCCTCGTCGGCGCCCGCGCCGGGCGGGAAGAGGGCCAGCAGCACGGCGGCGTCGCGGTCGCCCTCGGTCGCCGCCTCGCGCAGCCCCGCCAGGAACCGCGCGCAGCTGACCCGGGGCAGGGCGTCGGCGCCGGCCAGCGGCAGGTCGGTGAAGTCGACGCTCACCGGGTGCAGGACGTGCAGCGTGCCGCCCCACTGTCGCGGGTCGACCACGGTGGCGACGATCCGCCGGGCGGCCCAGTCCACCGGCGTCCAGTCGGAGCGCACGGGCGCGTCGGGCCGCATCCGCAGCTGATGGCAGGCCGCCAGCAGCAGGTGGGTCAGGGCCCGGGGGTTGGGGTGCCCGTCGTCGGCCGCGGGCATCACCTCGCCGAGGCGTAGCACCGTGATGGTCGCGCCCCGCCGCCGGGCCTCGTCGAGGTACCGCTCCGCCACCCACTTCGACCGGCTGTAGCCGCTGGTCGGCGGGACGGCGAGAGCCGGGTCGTACGTCTCGGGCAGCGGCTGCGGATGGCGGGCGGCCTCGCTGTCGAGGACGCCGAGGGTGGAGACGTGGTGCAGCGGCTTCGGTCGGCCCGTCAGGCACAGCCGCAGCAGCTCGGCGGTACCGAGGACGTTCGCGGCGCGGTGGGCCCGGTAGTCGAACAGGAAGTTGACCAGCGCCCCGGCGTGCAGCACGAGGTCGCAGTCGTGGGCCAGCCGGCCCCAGGTCTCCGGGGTCAGGCCGAGGGCCGGGCGGCCGAGGTCGGCCGCGTACCCGTGCAGGCGCAGGCCGTGGCCGGGCCGCCACAGGCCCCGCTCGGCCAGCGCGCGCACGACGCGGGCGGTGGCCTCGGCGTCGTCGGCCGCGCGGGCCAGGCAGAGCACCCGGACGTCGGTGGTGGCGAGCAGCTCGTGGACCAGGCGCGCGCCGACGAAGCCGGTGGCGCCGGTGACCAGGACGGTACGCGGCGCACGGCGCCGGCCGACGGGACGTACGGGCAGGTCGGCCGGGACCTTCGCGTCCCGCTCCACCAGCTCGTCCTCGGTCTCGGTGGGGTCGGCCGCGCGCAGCCGCACGGCGAGCGCCCGGGCGAGCCGGGCGGCGCTGCGGTGGGTGAACAGGTCCTGCACGCCGACCCGGAGGCTCTGGTCCGCGCCGAGCGCGGTGACCACGTCGAGGGCCTGGAGCGAGTCGCCCCCGGCGTCGAGGAAGTCGGCGTCCGGGTCGAGGTCGGGCCGGCCGAGGACCGTCCGGAACACCCCCAGCACCCGGTCGGGCAGCGTCCGCGCCTCGGCGGGCGCGGCCGACGGGCGCGACCGCTCGACGAGCGTACGGTCCAGCCAGGCCTCCAGCGCCTGCCGGTCGACCTTGCCGTTGCCGGTCAGCGGCAGCGCGTCGCGCACGACGACGTGCCGGGGCACGTGGGTCCGGGGCAGCAGCCGGCGCAGGTGTGCCCGCACCGCCGGCTCGGTCACCTCGGGGTCGGCGGCGAGGAAGAGGGCCAGCGACTTCCCGCGGTGCTCGCGGGCCAGCAGGACCTTCGCCTGCCGTACGCCGGACAGCCGGGTGGCGGCGGTCTCGATCTCGCCGGCCTCGATCCGGACGCCGTTGACCTTGAGCTGGTGGTCGCGCCGGCCGGCGAAGTGCAGCCGGCCGTCGGCGGCGACGCGGCCGAGGTCGCCGGTGCGGTAGAGCCGCGGGCCCGGGATGCCGGGCAGCGGGTTGGGCACGAACACCTCGGCGGTACGGGCCGGGTCGCCGAGGTACCCCTCGCCCAGGCACACGCCGCCGATGACGATCTCGCCGGTCTCGCCCGGCGGCAGGGGCCGCAGCTCGGCGTCCACCACGGCGGCGTAGCAGTTGTCGATGGGCCGGCCGATGGGGATGACGTCGCCGTCGGCGCGGGCGACGGTGTGGAAGATCATCCCGATCGACGCCTCGGTCGGGCCGTAGCCGTTGGTGACCGCGACCCCCGGCACCAGCTCGACCAGGCGGTGCACCGCCCACGGGTCGATCTCCTCGCCGCCGACGATGACGTTGCGCAGCGTCGCCACCGCACGCCGGGCGGCCGGGTCGCGGTCCAGGACCGAGACGAGCGCGCCGAGCACGCTCGGCACGAAGTCGGTCATCGTGACGGCCTCGTCGGCGATGGTCCGCACGGTCCGCTCGACGTCGAGGAAGCCGCCCTCGACCGGCACCACCGTCCGACCGCCGGTGGTGAGCGGCCAGAACATCTGCCACACCGACGAGTCGAAGGTGTGCCGGCTGTTCTGGAGCACCACCTCGGCGCCCGTCGCCGCGAAGTAGCGGGTCATGAACCGCAGCCGGTTGGCGATCCCGTCGTGCCGGTTCAGCGCGCACTTCGGGGTGCCGGTGGTGCCCGAGGTGAAGATGCCGTAGATCAGGTCGGCCGGACCGATCGGCACGCCGGGCCGGCGCCGGGTCGGGGTGACCTCGTCGAGGTCCACCGGCAGGCAGGGGACGCCGCCGGTGTCGGGGCGCGGGTCGGAGCCGCGTACCACCGCGAGCCGAGGGCGGACCACCCGCAGCGAGGCGAGCAGCCGGTCCGCCGGCCAGCCGGGATCGACGGGTACGAAGGCCGCGCCGAGCTTCATCAACGCCAGGTCCACGACGGGCAGTTCGAGCCCGTCGGCGAGCAGGACGGGCACCACGTCGCCCCGCCGGACGCCCCGCCCGGCCAGGGCGGCGGCGACGCCGTTGGCCAGGTCGTCGAGTTCGCGGTACGTCAGCGAGCGGCCCCGGAACGACACCGCCCGACGGTGCGGGTGCCGGTCGACGCGCTCCTCGACCATGCCGGGCACGGCGAGGAAGGGCCGGTCGTCGTACGGCGTCCCGGCGGCCGCTTGAGGGGTGGCGGTGCACCGGCAGGTGGGTCCGTCCGAGACGGGAACCGCCGCCGCGTATCCGGTGTCGCCCGCCCTCATCACGCCTCCTGTCCCCGAGCTCGCCCGGCCTGTCGTCGCGCCGCGGACGGGACGAATCCGACCCGACGCACAGCAAGGGTGTTTATCGTCACCGGTCGATGCCCTGACTACTGGTCAAGGACACTAGAGGGCCGACCGGAGGGAGGGAATACGCAACTTTCCGCTACATTGATTTCCGTCACTTGGAAATGGCGACCGCGCCCCCGAGCGGCTCCCCGCGCGCCACCCGTCCGGCGGACAGGCTCCCACCAGGGAATCCTTCGCCCACACGTCGGCGTACGCGGAGATTCCACGCTGGACCGTCGGCCGCGCGCGGAGGCGGACCGACGGCGCGGACGGACCGTCCCCGCCACGCGAACGAGCAGGCACGATGACGGGCGGTAGCCGGCGACGTGCGGGCCGCTGGACCGACGGCGGCTTCAGCTGGCGCGGCCAGGAATCGGACGGGCACACGCGCGAGGCCCGACCGGACGAGCCGGCCGGACCCCCCGAGGGCGCTCCGAGTCGGCCGCCGACGAGGCCACGGCGCGCTCACCGTCGGCGCAGCCGGTACAGCGGGTCGCGGGTGTCCCGCTCGCTGATCGCCGCCGTCATCGCGGTCAGCTCACCCTGCGCTCGTGACCCTGCCAGAACCGCTCCCGCAGCTCGCGGCGCAGGATCTTCCCGCTGGGGTTGCGCGGCACCCGGTCGATGAACTCGTAGTGCAGGGGCTGCTTGAAGCCGGCGAGCTTGCCGCGCAGGTGCAGCGCCAGGTCGCGCTCGGTGAGCTGCTGGCCCTCCACCGGCACCACGAACGCGTACACGGCCTCGCCCCAGCGCTCGTCCGGCACGCCCACGACGGCCGACTCGGCGACCAGCGGGTGGCGGCCGATGACGTGCTCGACCTCCACCGGGTAGACGTTCTCCCCCGCGACGATGATCATGTCCTTGATCCGGTCGCGGATGAACAGGTAGCCGTCCTCGTCGAGCAAGCCCGCGTCCCCGGTGACGACCCACCCGTCGACAAGCGTCTTCGCCGTGGCCTCCGGCAGGTTCCAGTACTCCACCATCACGCCCGGCGACCGCAGCCATACCTCGCCGACCTCGCCGGGGGGCAACGGATCGCCCTTGTCGTCCACGATCTTGACCTCGAAGCCCGGGTACGGCAGCCCCGCCGACTGCATCTTGCCGCTGTCCGGGGTGTGGTCGGCCGGGGGCAGGCAGACCGCGGAGTTGCCGGTCTCGGTGAGGCCGTAGATCTGGGCGAACTCGCAGCCGAAGCCCTCGATGCAGCGGGCCAGCAGCGCCGTCGAGATGGGCGCGCTGCCGTAGACGATCTTGCGCAGCGAGGCGAAGTCCGCCTTGGTGACGCCGGGCTCCGCGAGCAGCAGTCGCAGCATCGAGGGCACCGCGAGGATGGTGGTGACCCGCAGGGTCCTGATCAGCTCGACCGCACCGGCCGTGGTGAACTCGCGCATCACCACGTTCGTGGCGCCCGCGGCGAAACCCATCGCCGCCCACGACAGGCCGCCGATGTGGAAGCCGCCGTTGCAGAGGAGGCTGACGTCGCCCTCGCGCAGGTCGAGCCAGTCCAGGTTCTCCGAGGCGAGCCCGTCGCGTACCGCGAGGAAGCTGCGGTGCGCGAGGACGACGCCCTTGGGCAGTCCGGTCGTTCCGCTGGTGTACATCTGCGCCAGCGGCGTGTCGGAGGTGACCTTGGCCAGCACGTTCGCGTCCGGCTGCGCCGACACCCAGGCCGCGAAGCCGGCGCGGGCCACGCCGTCGGAGTCCAGCGCCACCACCTGTCGCAGCATCGGCAGTTCCGGCGCCAGCTTCTCGGCGACGACGGCCGAGTCGGAGTCGACGAAGAGCAGGGCGGCCCCGGAGTCCCGCAGGATGTGCTCGACCTCGCCGGCGGCCAACCGCCAGTTGATCGGTACGAAGACCACGCCGGCCTTCGCCGCCCCGAAGAACAGGTCGTAGAAGTGCTCGGACTCCTTGCCCAGGTAGGCGATGCGGTCGCCGGGGCGCAGGCCCGCCGCCTGGAGGCCGCGCGCGACCTGGTTGCTGACGCGGTGCAGGGTGGCGTAGTCGACGCGCCGGCCCTCGCAGATGATCGCGACGGCGTCCGGCTGCTGGGCGGCGTGCCTGCGCACCACGTCGACGAGCGTGCGCAACTGAACAGTCACCGGAGTCCTCCTCAGGGGGCGTACGGGTGGGGGCGGCTCACGCCGCGTCGGACGCGATTCGCATGCCGGGCGGGTCGACCAGCGCCATCCGCACCTCGCCCTCGGCGATGCCGCCGTTGGCGTCCCGCAAGCGCCACGGCATGTCGATGATCTGGACGAACTCGCCCTCCGCGCTCGCCAGCCCGTCGGCCGCGGTGACCGGAGCTGACGTGAGGTACCGGGTCTTCGCGCCGGCGTACGGACGCAGGACGTCCGCCGGCAGTACCGGGTCGTTGGCGAATGTCGCCCGCCCGATCGGCGCGCTGTTCTCGACCGGCGATGGTGTCATCGCTGTTCCTCCTTCGTGCACGAGCGCGAACTGAACGTAATCAGCGCGTGTCCATCTCCCGGTAACAGTGGAAGAACTCGTCCCGTCCAGCGCGAAGCGCTCCGGCGCGCTGCCGACGCAGAAGCCCGAGCTGACGCATCGGTGGAGTCCACCGGCGCACACGCGGCGGTCGGGCGGGCGCACGGGCAGGGGTCAGCCGGAGCACGCGCGGGGGCCCGGCCGGACGAGCCGGCCGGGCCCCCGGGGGCGGTGCGGTTCAGCCGCCGAGGCTCGCCGCCGCCGAGGCGATCGCCGGGGCGAAGGTGCTCACCTGGGTGTAGACGCCGGGGTAGTAGGGCCGGGCACAACCGTTGCCCCAGCTCACGATGCCGACCTGGATCCAGGCGTTGTTCGCGTCCCGCCGGAACATCGGGCCGCCCGAGTCCCCCTGGCAGGTGTCGATGCCGCCGCTGGCGTAGCCGGCGCAGATCTCCTCGCTCGCGATGATCTGGCCGCCGTAGTAGGAGTTGCAGGTCGCGTCGCTGACGAACGGCACGGTGGCCTTGCGCAGGTAGCGCTGCTGCGCGCCGCCCTCGCGGGTGGCGCCCCAGCCGGCGACCGTGAAGGTGCCGTTGTCGTACGCGGTGCTGGTGGCGATATTCAGCGTCGGGAGCGTGGTGACGGGCGTGGCCAGCCGGATGAGGGCCCAGTCCTTGCCGTTGCCGTTATAGCCGGGCGCCCGGTAGACGTAGTTCGAGCGCACCTGGATCCGGCTCGACGACTGGAGGTCCACCACGCCGAGGGTGGCGGTGATGCTGGTGTTCGTACCGGTGCCGCCGACGCAGTGCGCGGCCGTCAGCACCAGGCGCGGGCTGTAGAGGGAACCGCCGCAGCCCATGGAGAGCCGGACCATGAAGGGGAACTCGCCCTGCGCGGCCAGCGTCCCACCCACGACGTACGGGGTCACCTCGGGCCCGGGCTTGGCGGAGGCCGGAACGGCCAGGACGAACGAGCCGGCGGTGACCGCCACCAACGCGGCGGCCAACCGGCCGACGAGTGTGCGCCAACGGACCATGGGAGCCTCCCGAACCCTCGCGACGCGCCAAGGCGGCGCGCCGGAAACCGATGGCGGGAGCCTATGGATATCTATCGATGGATGGCAATGCCCCGACACATCCCGCGTCGGTCATACCGCAGTCGACCAGGATTCGGCGCGCCGGACGCGCGCCGCCCGTTTTGCACCGGGACCACCCGGGTAGGGCGTTCACATGGACACGAACACGAAGGCACACCTCGTTGGCGGGCCCCGGGACGGCAGCACCCTCGACACGGGCGGAGACGCCCTGCTGGAGGTGGAGATCGACGGCATGATGCACCGGTACATCCGGACCACGAAGCAGCACGGCGAGGACGGCACGATCTACAACTACGACGGCATGGTGGCGCCGGACGGCGGGGAGCCCGGCGTCGAGGACCCCGAGGCCCGGGTGGCCTCCCCGAAGGCCGACGCGGAGGGCCACGGCGGGAAGCACTGAGCTGCGGATCAGCCCCGGCCGGGCGTGGATGAACCGCGGCCGGCCGGGTAAGCAGCCGGCGACCTGGTGGAACGACCGGAGGTCGCGAGACGCCGCGACCGGGCGCGCGGGCGGGCGGCGCAGGCCGGCCCGCCCGGGCGTACGGTCAGTTGTTGCTGATCCAGTTCCAGGCCGACACGACCCACTCGGTCTGCTGGAGATAGGCGACCCCGAGACCGGCCAGGAAGACCGCCGTCACCAGGTGCGCCCCGCGCGCGCTGCGCCGCACCCGGCCGAGCTGCCGCTCCAGCACCACGCGGCCGAGCAGCCGGGCCAACGCGAAGAGGCCGGCGGCCACGAGCAGGCTCAGCAGGAAGATCAGGAACGGGCCGGCGAGGTCCCCGCCGCCCGAGATGGCCCAGATCCCCCAGCAGACGAAGGCGAAGAGCGCCCCGGCGGCACTCCACTCGCCGCCTCGCTTCAACTGCTCGACGTGCCAGCTCAGCGGCCGGCGCGGGGCCGGCGTGTCCGGCCAGCCCGTGCCCGTCGGCTCGTGCCCGACGACGGGGAACGGCTCGGTGCGCGACGTACGGGACCGCCCGACCGAGGCCACCCCCCGTTGGTACGCATCGCGCTGCGGCGGCACCCCGGCACCGGGCTGCGGCGGCACCTCGACGGTCCGCTCGGCCCACGGCTGCGTCTGGTCGGCCATCTCGTCCCTCCCCTGGACCCGACGGCGACCACCGGCCACCGTCCGGTTCCGAGGGTAGCCAGCCGGCAAATGGGTCGCCGAGCCCGCACCGGGACGCGGGCCCCGATCCCCCCGCCCCGGCGAGGGCCGGCGGGCCGGACGGGGACGGACGACCCCGTCGTCGTGACCGAGGTCACCGGCCCACCGCTACGAGGTCGTGACCCGGCGCAGCTCGTACCGGCGCAGCAAGCGCGGCGGACGCACGAGCCGGCGTCGATCGCGCCGGGGCGGTACGGTCGGCTGATGGGCGACACGGAGCGACGCCGGCGCCGGCTACGGCACCCGACCGGTGACACGGGCGGGACCGACGGCCCGAACGCGACGACCGCCGAGGTGCACGACGGCTCCGAGCCGCCGCGCAGCCGCCGGGGCGGCTCGGGGGACGAGGGCGATCGCGGCCTGCGCGGTCTCGTCGGCCCCGGCTCCTCCCAGGTGAGCGTGACCGCCGCGATGCGGGCCCGCGACGCCGCCCGCCCCACGGACGAGGACCTGGCCGCGGCCGAGGAGCGAGTGGTGATCATCCGCCGCAACTGGACGCCCCGCGAGGACCTCCCCCGCCGCTGATCCCCGGTCCTGGTGGGAGAGGCATGGCCCCGTGGGAGGCATGGCCCCACCCAGGATCCACACCACCCCTCCGGCGTGCGGACGGCGCCCGGCCGCCAGGACGGTCAGGCGGTCAGGGCAGCGTGGGGAGCTGGCGGGTGTTCTCGTAGTCGGCCACCTGGGCGATCCGGCGGGCGTGCCGCTCGTTGCCCGAGAATGGGGTGGTCAGGAACGCCTCGACGATGGCGGTGGCCTCGTCCAACGTGTGCTGGCGGGCGCCGACCGCGACGACGTTCGCGTCGTTGTGCTCGCGGGCCAGCTGGGCGGTGTCGATGCTCCAGGCGAGGGCCGCCCGGACGCCGGCCACCTTGTTCGCGGCGATCTGCTCGCCGTTGCCCGAGCCACCGATGACCACGCCGAGGCTGCCGTCGTCCGCCACCACCCGGTCACCCGTGTGCAGGCAGAAGGCCGGGTAGTCGTCGTCCGGGTCGTAGGCGTGCGGGCCGACGTCGACCACGTCGTGCCCCTCCTTGGTCAGGTGGTTGACCAGGTGCACCTTCAACTCGAAACCGGCGTGGTCGGATCCCAGGTAGACGCGCATACCGCGCAGTCTGTCAGGCTCGCCTCCGGGACGACGCGCGGGCGGCGCCCCGGAGGCGGATTCGTCACAGGGTCAGCGGGACAGCTCGGCGACCACCAGGCCGCCGCGCGCCTTCGGGGTGAACCAGGTGCTCTTGCGCGGCATCTTCTCCCGCGCCAGGTTGACCGCGACGAAGTCGTCCACCGTCACCGGGGCGACCAGCACGGCCAACTCGGCCCGGCCCGCGTCGACCTCGCCCGTCAGCCAGCTCGCCGGGTAGTCACCGCCGACGTAGGTGATCCGCTTGTCGCCCGGGTCGAGCCCGAGCGCGTCGCGCAGCAGCAGCCGCTCGACCAGGGCGTGGTCCAGGTTCTCCAGCCGGTTGTCGCCGACGTGCGGCAGGGTGACCGCGTACCCCCGGCCGGCGAGGCGGAGGTGGACGGTGCCGCCGGCCGCCGGGACCTCGACCGGACCGTCGATCGGGCCGATCTCCGCGCCGGCGGCGCGGAGCCGGGCGAGCAGGTCGTCGGCGGTGGTGGTCAGCTCGCTGACCAGCCGGTTGTAGGGCTGGATCGCCACCGACGCCGGGGTCGTGATCACCGAGAGGAAACGCGGCAGCCCACCCGTCTGCGCGGCCAGGCTGCGGTGGTTGCCGTCGGCCACGACCAGCTCGCCGCCGCCCGCCAGGGCGGTCAGCTCGTCCTGGCGCGGGCCCGGCCCGAGTAACCAGATGGCGTGGGTGCGCCCCGCCTGGTCGGTGTCGGTCGCCGCCGGCGCGCCGGCCGCCTCGGTCGCCGCCGCGAGGGCGGCGTGCAGCTCGTCGCCGCGCCCGGTCTGCAACAGGAGTACGGGCGACAGCAGGTGGCCCAGCGCCTCGGCCAGGGCCACCCGCTCCCGCACCTTGGCGATGAAGACGTCCTCGTTGCGGATGACCAGACCCGGCTCGTCGGCTCGGGTGGATATCTGGTCGGTGTCGACCATGGCCCAGAGCCCGTACGCCGTCTCCTCCCCCGGCGCGCTGATCCGGTAGAGGACCACGACCTGCTCGGCCGGGGTGTAGCTGCCGTCGGCCTTGGCCTCGGCGAGGCGGCTCACCGCGTCCGGCAGGGCGTCGAGGAAGGACTTGCCCAGGCTCTCCGGCGCCCGGTGCGGCATCTCGATGCCGAGGGCACTGTGTGGGTTCGCCTCGATGATCGCGGTGATCTCCGCGTCGTCGGCGAACTCGTCGTAGTTCTGCGCGCCGGTGCCGCCAGTGGTGATCCAGGCCCGGGCGATCGGATGCACGACCGTCATGTGCGAAGACGCTACCGGCGACGTGGGTCCCGCCGGCGCGGGACCCACGCGGGGTCCACCAGATGAAAGGGCTACCGGGGCGGGGCGCCGGGTCAGGCGGTGCGGTCGGGCTGTCCCGCCGCCCGGCGGTGTCGGCCGCCCGGCGTGGGCGCGCCCGCCGGTCGGCGGCCCGGCACACCCGGTCCCGCCGGCACGATCCTCCGGGGCCCGGCCGACGCGGCCGGCACCGGCCGGTGCTCGACCCGCGGAGCGGGCCGGGGCTCGGCCGGCGCGACGGGGTGGGGCTCGGCCGGCGGGGTGAGCCGGGAGGTGGCCGGCACGCGGGCGACGCCGACCACGATCGGCGGGGCGAGCAGGTCCACCATGTGGGCCGGAAGGTCGGGGCGGACCGCCGGCCACCGGGAGTCGTCGACCGACCAGTACGCCGCGTCCGGGCGCTCGGTCACCCCCTCCCGGGTCGACGGATCGTCACCGGGCACACGGTGCTTGGCCATCGGAATTGCCTCCACGAGCTGCGGGGTGCGGCCCTGCGGGTCGCTGCGGCGGACACCGAGGCCAACGATCCCGCCGCCGCCCCGGTGACGCCCCACCCGCCCGACCCCCACCCTTCCCGGGCCCCGCCTCCCCCGCCCGCCTTCGTCGATCAAGGGGTTCGAGTCAGGAATCCGAGGCGAACCCCTGACCGACGCGGGATGAGCCACGGGAGGGAGGGCGGGACGGAGGGTCAGTCGAAGATGGGGCCGAGGTCACGGGTGCGCTTGAGCTCGTAGAAGCCCGGGGTGCCGGCGACCAGCAGGACGCCGTCCCAGAGCCGGCCGGCGGCCTCGCCCTTCGGGGCCGGGGTGACCACCGGGCCGAAGAAGGCGACCGTGCCGCCGTCCGGGCCGGGCGCGTGGATCACCGGGGTGCCGACGTCGGTGCCGACCGGACGCATGCCGGCCTCGTGGCTGGCCCGCAGCGCCTCGTCGTAGCCGGTGCCCTCGGCGGCGTCGGCCAGGGCCGGGTCGAGCCCGACGTCGGCCAGCGCGGCGGCGCACAGCTCCCGCGTGATCTTCTCCTGCCCAAGGTGGATCCGGGTGCCGAGCGCGGTGTAGAGCTTGCGGACGGCGTCCTGGCCGTACCGCTGCTCCACCGCGATGCAGACCCGCACCGGGCCCCAGCCGTCCCGCATCAGCTCCTGGTACTGCTCGGGCAGCTCCCGGCCCTCGTTGAGCACCGACAGGCTCATCACGTGGAACCGGATGTCCACGTCCCGGACCTGCTCCACCTCCAGCAGCCAACGGGAGGTGATCCACGCCCACGGGCAGAGGGGGTCGAACCACATGTCTACGGCGGCACGCTCGCTCACGGCTGGTCCCTTCACGACGGGTGCGCCAGCCTCCCGGCGCCTCCTGCGATCCTCACCCCCGCAGCTATCGACCGGCAGCGGAATGAGAGTTTGACCTCGAACACCGCAGGGTGTTCGTGCATGGAAGACTCGAATCCGGCCGTCACGAGCGGTCGATGACGGCGCCAATACGGCGTGCGGCGAAACGGGATGGAGACGAAAAGTGCCGGGAGTGCGCAACCTGACGCAGGTCGAGGCCACCGAGCGGGCCCGCCTGCTCGACGTGACCGGGTACGACATCAGTCTGGATCTCTCGTCCGCCGTACGGGCGGCCGAGGCTCGTACCTTCCGCTCGACCACCCAGGTCCGGTTCCGGTGCGCGCAGCCCGGCGCGAGCACCTTCATCGAGCTGGCCGCCGACTCCGTGCGGTCCGCGACGCTGAACGGCGCCCCGGTGGACCTGAGCGAATGGTCGGCCGAGAAGGGCCTGCCCCTGTCGGGACTGGACAGCGAGAACACGCTGGTCGTCGAGGCGGACTTCGCGTACTCGAACAGCGGGCAGGGCCTGCACCGCACCGTCGACCCGGTCGACGGCGAGACCTACCTCTACAGCCAGTTCGAGACCGCCGACGCCCAGCGGGCCTTCGCCTGCTTCGACCAGCCCGACCTGAAGAGCGTCTACACCTGGCACGCCACCGTCCCGGACCACTGGAAGGTGGTCTCGAACATGCCGGTGGAGCGGGAGGAGGCAGCGGGCGAGGGGCTGAAGACGGTCCACCTCGCCACCTCGGTGCGGATGAGCACCTACGTCACCGCCCTCTGCGCCGGGCCGTACCACGAGGTGCGCGACAGCCACGACGGCATCGACCTGGGCGTGTTCTGCCGGGCCTCGATGGCGCAGCACCTCGACTCGGACGACCTCTTCCTGGTCACCAAGCAGGGCTTCGACTTCTTCCACGAGCAGTTCGGCGTGCGCTACCCGCTGCCCAAGTACGACCAGCTGTGGGTGCCAGACTTCAACGCCGGCGCGATGGAGAACTTCGGCTGCGTCACGCACGCCGAGGGGCACTACATCTTCCGCTCCCAGGTGACCGACTACGAGTACGAGCAGCGGGCGAACACGATCCTGCACGAGCTGGCGCACATGTGGTTCGGTGACCTGGTCACCATGCGCTGGTGGAACGACCTGTGGCTGAACGAGTCGTTCGCCGAGTGGGCCAGCCACTGGTGCAACACCCACGCCACCCGGTTCCGCGAGGCCTGGACGACGTTCCTGTCCATCCGGAAGAACTGGGGCTACCGGCAGGACCAGCTCTCCTCCACCCACCCGGTCTACTGCGAGATGCCGGACCTGGAGGCGGTCGAGGTCAACTTCGACGGCATCACCTACGCCAAGGGCGCGAGCGTGCTCAAGCAGCTGGTCGCGTACGTCGGCGAGGAGCCGTTCCTGGCCGGCCTGCGGGCCTACTTCGCCAAGCACGCGTGGGGCAACGCCACCTTCGACGACCTGCTCTCCGAGCTGGAGACGGCCTCCGGCCGGGAGCTGCGCAAGTTCGCCGCCCAGTGGCTGGAGACGGCGCAGGTCAACACCCTGCGGCCGGAGCTGACGATCGGCGCGGACGGCACCTACGAGCAGGTGGTGGTGCTCCAGGAGGCGCCCGCCGGGCACCCGACGCTGCGTACCCACCGGATCGGGGTGGGTCTCTACGACCTGACCGACGGTCGGCTGGTCCGCCGCGAGCGCCACGAGGTCGACGTCACCGGCGAGCGCACCGAGCTGCCCGTGCTGCGCGGCCTGCCCGCCGCCGACGTGCTGCTGCTCAACGACGAGGACCTCACCTACACCAAGCTGCGCCTCGACGAGCGGTCGATGGCCACCGTGGTGCAGCACATCGCCGGCTTCGATTCGTCGCTGGCCCGCGCGCTGTGCTGGACCGCCGCCTGGGACATGACCCGCGACGCCGAGCTGGCCGCCCGCGACTACGTGGCGCTGGTGCTGGCGGGGCTGCCCGCCGAGACCGACATCAACCTGGTCAACGCCGCCCTGCGGCAGGCCAAGTCGGCGCTCAACTTCTACGCCGACCCGGCCTGGGCACCGACCGGCTGGGCGGAGCTGGCCCGCACCGCGCGGACGGCGCTGGCGGCGGCGGAACCGGGCAGCGGCTTCCAGCTGACCTGGGCCCGCGCGTACGCCTCGGCGGCCCGCTCGGCCGAGGACCTGGCCATCCTGCGCGGCTGGCTGGCCGGCGCCGACGTCCCGGCCGGCCTCGCCATCGACACCGAGCTGCGCTGGGCCGTGCTGGGCGCGCTGGTCGCCAACGGCGCGGCCGGTACCGCCGAGATCGAGGCCGAACTGGCCGGGGACCGGACGGCCAGCGGCGAGCGGGAGGCCGCGTACGCGCACGCGCTGGTGCCGACGGCGGAGAACAAGGCCGCCGTCTGGGCCGAGCTGACCGGCCCGGACGCACTGCCGAACTGGCGCAACCGGGCGCTGTTGCAGGGCTTCACCCACCCGGCGCAGATCGAGCTGGTCGCGCCCTACCGGGAGAAGTACTTCGCCGCGGTGGACAAGGTCTGGGGCAGCCGGGACAGCGAGCCGGCGCAGGAGTTCACGCAGCTGGCGTACCCGGCGTACCTGGTGGACGACGAGACCGTGGCGGCCACCGACGCGTGGCTGGCCGGCGACGGTCACCCGGCGTCACTGCGCCGGCTGGTGGCCGAGGGCCGCGACGGCGTCGTCCGCGCCCTGCGGGCCCGCGAGCGGGACGTCCGCAGCGCCTGACGCACGCGGCACACGACGAAGCCCGGTCCGCGTTGCGGACCGGGCTTCGTCGTGAGGCGGGAGGCGCGAGCCGCGCCGGGGTCGCTCAGCCCTTGCCGGCGTGGCTGGCGAGCTGGTCGAGGCCGTTGATGATGCCGCCGGCCAGGTCGCCGCCGCCGAACGCCGCCACCATGGAGAGCGCGGCGAGCCGGGCGTAGGTGTCGGGGATCCGCTTGCGGGCGTGGCGACCGGTGACGATCTCCAGCTGCCGCTGGTTGGGCGACACCGCGATCAGGACCGACCGGTCGGGCTCGGCGAGCTGGCGGTGCAGCCGCTCGGCGTGCTCCCGGATCGGCTCGTCGAGACCGCCGACGAAGACCGAGAAGACCAGGCCGGTGCCCTGGTCGGCCAGGCGCAGGGCCTCGTCGATGCGCAGCAGCTGGCGGGTCGAGAACGGCCCGTCCAGCACCTCGGGCGGGGTTCCCGTCCCGGCCTGCTTCTCACCAACGGTCACTTGCGCCTCCGGTTCCACCGGCCGGCGGCTCGACGCCGGCCCGCTCGAGCTTGTGGCTGGTCAGCGCCGGCGCCTGGGCGCCCGCTGCCAGGGCGGTGCCGGCCGAGTCGGCCAGCTGCTCCGGCCGGCCCAGGAACCAGACCGGAGTGAAGTCGAAGGGCCGGCCCGGTCGGTAGCGCTTGGCGCCGCCACCGCCGCCACCACGGCTACCGGCGTACGCCAGACCGGCGATCACCAGCACCGCGGCCGCCGGGATGCCGACGAAGACCAGCAACGTCTCGGTTACAGACAATCCCAACGCCCCCAGGCGGAAGAAGAGACCTCAAGGATCCGGGTCGGGTGGACGATCATGGCGCCGACCGCCCGACACCGCTGCCATTCACGTTAGCGGAGGCCACGGCCCGCCAGATTGCGGGGTGGCGATCCCATCCGCCACCGGCGTGCTCCAGCTGCGCAGCCGTCGCGATCAACCTCGCGTCGTCGCCGTACCGACCGGTCAGCAGGACCCCCACGGGCAGCCCCTCGGCGGTGACGCCCACCGGCAGCGACACGGACGGATCGCCCGTGACGTTGAAGACGGCGCAGTACGGCGAGAACCGGCGTTGCCGGTCGAAGTCCTCGACCGGGTCGCCGCCCTCGGTGAACCAGCCCAACGGCGCCTGCGGCGCGGCGAGGGTGGGGCAGAGCAGCAGGTCGCAGCCGGCGGTGCGGCGGACGCCGAGGCGTACCTGTGCCTGGAGCTCGCCGAGCGTGGCGCTGAGGGTGCCGGCGGAGATCTCCGCGCCCCGGGCCCGCAGGTGGCGGGTCAGCGGCAGCAGCGCGCTCTCCCGCCCGGGCGGCACGGGCGCGAGCGCCAGCACGTACCAGACGATCTCGAACAGCGGCCACACGGCGGGCCCGAGGGGCGCGGGCACGTCGACCACCTCGTGGCCGGCGGCGGTGAGCAGCGCCGCCGCCCGGTCCACGGCGGCGAGGCAGTCGGGGTGGACCGGCTCGTCGGCGAGCATCGGCGCGGTGAACCGCCCGACCCGCAACCGCCCCGGGTCGGCCGCCCGGGCCGCGCCGAGCCAGCCGCCTCCGGGCGCAGCGGGCGCCAGGTAGGGCTCGCCGGGCACCGGCCGGGCCAGCACGTCGAGCAGCGCCGCCACGTCGGCGACCGTGCGCCCGATCGGCCCGTTGGTCGGCAGGCCGTAGGCGCCGGAGCCGACCGGCCCGCCGGAGACCAGGCCCCGGCTCGGCTTGTAGCCGACCAGGCCGCACAGCGACGCGGGGATGCGCAGCGAGCCGCCGCCGTCGGAGCCCTGGGCGAGGGGCACCAGCCCGGCCGCGACGGCCGCCGCCGCCCCTCCGCTGGAACCACCGGCGGTGTAGGCCAGGTCCCACGGGTTGCGGGCCGGCGGCGCGACCAGCCCCTCCGAGTAGAGCGAACAGCCCAGCTCGGAGGTGGTGGTCTTGCCCAGGCTCACCAGCCCCGCCTCGGCCATGAACCGGACCACGTCGGCGTCCACGGGCGGCACGAAGTCGGCGAACGCCGCCGAGCCGAAGGTGGTGCGTACCCCGGCGGTGAGGGTGAGGTCCTTGATCGCGGTCGGCACGCCGTGCAACGGGCCGCGCTCGCCGGCGGGGACGGCGTCGGCGGCGCGGGCGGCCGCACGGGCCCGTTCGGGGGTGACCGTGACGAACGCGCCGACGGTGTCGCCGAGCGCGTCGACGCGGGTCAGATGGTGCTCGACCAACTCGACGCTGGACAGCTCGCCGGCGGCGATCGCGGCGGCCTGCTCCAGCGCGGTCAGGTCGTGCGGCTCGGCCATCCCCTCATCCTGCCCGCCCGTCCCCCGCCGTGCCGCACGACACGACCGGCCGGCGCTGCGACGAGCGCCATATCCCCCTGACATGACCACATCGGGATGACCGCCCACCGGCTCCGGCACCGAGGATGGACCCGATCAACGGTGATCACCGCACATCGGTGGCTCGGCGATCGAGGAGCACCGGGACACCTGCCCGCGCTCCTGAATCCCACGCTCCGGAGCCGTCGCGCGCACTGGGGGCCGCGACGGCTCCGGATTCCACCCCCGCCGGGCGGCGGGGGCGGCGTCGCCGCGCCGCTAGGGGCGGGTGCCGAGGAACCGCAACGCGTTGCCGCCGAGCAGCATGCCGCGCTGTTCCCCGGTGAGGAAGTCCGCCTCGCGCACCACCCGGCCGACCGGCCGCTCCCCCAACGGGTACGGGTAGTCGCTGCCGACGAGCACCCGCTCGGCGCCCATCGTGTCGACCAGCAGCCGCAGCGCGGGCGCGGAGAAGACCACCGAGTCGACGCAGAACCGGTCGACGTACGAGCTGGGCGGGGCGGTGGAGGCGCCGCGTACCAGGTCGCCCCGGCGGTGCCAGGCGTTGTCGGCGCGGCCCAGCCAGAACGGGAAGCTGCCGCCGCCGTGCGCGAAGCAGATCCGCAGCGTGTCGGGCACCCGGTCGAAGACGCCGCCGAGGATCAGCGCCAGCACCGACAGGTGCGTCTCGGCGGGCATCCCGGCGAGCCAGCGGGCCATCCACCGGTCCAGCCGGGGACCGCCCGGCATGTCCCACGGATGCACGAAGACCGGCGCCCCCACCTCGGCGCAGTGCGTCAGGAACTCCACGATCCCGGCGTCGTCGAGGTCGCGGTCACCGACGTGGTTGCCGATCTCCACCCCGGCGTGCCCGGCCGCGAGGCAGCGGTCCAGCTCGGCGCAGGCCGCCTCCGGGTCCTGCAACGGCACCTGGCAGAACGGCACCAGCCGGTCACCACCGGCGGCGGTGACCTCCAGGGTGAGGTCGTTGAAGATCCGGGCCACCTTCACCGCCTGGTCGGCGGGCCGGTCGTAGCTGAAGAAGACCGGGGTGGGCGAGACGACCTGCACGTCCACGCCGTCGGCGTCCATGTCGCCGAGCCGGGTGGGCGCGTCCCAGCACTCCGCCCCGACCGGGCGGAACTCCGTCTCCCCCACCATGATCATGGCCGCCCGCTCGGAGTCGACCCGCAGCCAGGGCCAGCCGGACCCGCCGCACGCCGCGCCGAGGTCCGGCCACCCCTTCGGTACGACGTGCGTGTGCACGTCGACCACCGGCAGCCGCGCCTGCCCCAGCAGGCCCGGGGCGGGACCGCGCATCAGCCCTTGCCCGGGTGCAGCGCGCCGCAGTTCGCGCAGGTGCGCGCGGCCTCGTCGGCGTAGAACGCCTGGAACACCGGGGGCAGGTCGGCGGCGATGTCCCGGACCTGCAACTCCACCTCGTGCACCTTGTGCCCGCACTCGGTGCAGTACCACTGGAACTTCTCCAGCGTGCCCTCCTCGCGGACCCGCTCCACGACCACGCCGATCGAGCCGGCCTCGGGCCGCTGCGGCGAGTGCGGGGTGTTGCGCGGCAGCATCCACATCTGGCCCTCGCGCACGTGCACCGTACGCGGCCCCTCCGGGGTCATCAGGTTGACGTGCATGTTGCCCTTGACCTGGTAGAAGAACTCCTCGTACGGGTCGACGTGGAAGTCGGTGCGCTGGTTGGGCCCGCCCACCACCATGACGATGAAGTCGTCCCCGCCCGGGAACATCTCCTTGTTGCCGACCGGCGGCTTGAGCAGGTGCTGGTTCTCCGCGATCCAACCGGGGAAGCTGAACGGCTCCGCGATCTCACTCACGACTGACCTCCTGACGGAAGAAGGGCCACGGCCTGAATCTCGACGAGCAGGTGCGGGTGCGGCAGCTGGTGCACCGCCACCGTCGTGCGGGTCGGGCCGGTCGCGTCGAAGAACTCGGCCCACACCTCGTTGTAGCCACCGAAGTCGTTCATGTTGACCAGGTAGCTGGTGACCTGTACGAGGTCGCAGAGGTCGGCGCCGACCGAACGCAGCAGGTCGCGGACGTTCTCGATCACCGCCCGGGTCTGCGCCCGGATGTCGAGGTTCGTCGTGCCGAACTCGTCCACCTCGACGCCGGCGAAGGTGTTGTCCGGCCGCCGCGACGACGTACCGGAGACGAAGACGAACCCGCCGGCGACCTTGACGTGCGGGAAGGCGCCCCGGGGGACGGCCTTGCCCGCGACGACGCGCGCCTGCCCGCTCATGCCGACGCCCGCAACGAGGCCGTGCCGAGCTTCTCGACCACGGCGCGGACGTGGGCACCGGGGCGCAGCGGGACGGCGGCGGTGGCCGCGCCGGCCAGGAAGACCCAGCCCTCGCGCAGCCGCACCCCGTGCCGGCCGGCCAGCCGGATGCCCTCGTCGAGGGCCCGTCGGGGATCGCCGAGGATGGCGGCGGTCGAGCCGACCTGCGCCACCCGTCCGTCGACCTCCAGCAGCACGCCCAGGTTCTCCAGCCCGTCGGGCACCGGGCTCCACGGCCCGATGACGAACGCGGCGGCGGAGGTGTTGTCGGCGATGACGTCCGGCAGGGAGAAGGTGAAGTTCGCGTACCGGGAGTCGATCAGCTCGATGGCCGGAGCCACCGCGCGGACCGCGTCGGTGAAGTCGCCGACCGGCTCCCCCGGCTCGGGCAGCCGGTCCAGCAGGAACGCCACCTCCGGCTCGGCCCGGGGGTGGATGAAGGCGGCCGGGTCGACGCTGCCGCCGTCGGGCACCCGCATGGTGTCGGTGAGCCGGCCCCAGATCACCTCGTCCACGCCGACCTGCGCCATCTTCGCCTTGCTGGTCAGGCCCATCTTCAGCCCGACGAGGCGCTCGCCGCGCTCCAGCCGGCGCTGCACCAGCGCGGTCTGCACCGCGTACGCGGCGTCGACGTCGAGACCGGTCTCGGCGGCCAGTTGCCCGATCGCGGTGGCGGTGTCCGCCGCCACGCCCAGCCGCTCGGCGATGCCCGCGGTGTCCGGCCCGATCATGCTCTGCCACCCTTCTGCTCGCGGTCGCCGGCGAGGTCCAGCGCCACGTCCACGATCATGTCCTCCTGGCCGCCGACCATCCGGCGGCGGCCCAGCTCGACCAGGATCGACCGGACGTCCACGCCGTAGCGGTCGGAGGCCCGCTCGGCGTGCCGCAGGAAGCTCGAGTAGACCCCCGCGTAGCCCAGCGAGAGCGTCTCCCGGTCGACCTGCACCGGCCGGTCCTGCAACGGCCGGACGATGTCGTCGGCGGCGTCCATCAGCGCGAAGACGTCGCAGCCGTGCTGCCAGCCGTGCAGCTCGGCGACCGCGACGAAGACCTCCAGCGGGGCGTTGCCGGCGCCGGCACCCTGCCCGGCCAGCGAGGCGTCCACCCGCACCGTCCGGCCGTGGGCCGCCTGCGGGCCGGCCGCGGCGTCGCCGAGGATCCGCCCGTGCTCGACCGCGACCACGCTGTTGGCCACCCCGAGGGACAGGTTGTGGTGCGCGTGGATGCCGATCTGCGTGGCCGGCTCCAACACCTGCCGGTACGCGTCGACCCGCTCCGCCACGTCCGACATCAGCAGCCGGCCGCCGGAGTCGGTGACGTAGACGCAGTGGGCGCCGTACGACTCCATCAGCCTGGCCTGGGCGGCGAGCCCGGCCGGATCGAACATGTGCGACATCATCAGGAAGCCGGAGACGTCCATGCCGTTCTCCCGCGCCCACGAGATGTGCTGGGCCGAGATGTCCGCCTCGGTGCAGTGGGTGGCGATCCGCACGCTGGTCACGCCGAGGGCCTTCGCCGCCTTCAGGTCGGCGATGGTGCCGATCCCCGGCAGCAGCAGCGTGGTCAGCTTCGCGGTCGTCATCACCTCGGCCGCCGCCGCGATCCACTCCGCGTCGCTGGCCGCGCCGTGGCCGTAGTTGACGCTGGAACCCGCCAGCCCGTCGCCGTGCGCCACCTCGATCGCCGCCACCCCCGCCGCGTCCAACGCGGCGGCGATGGTGCGCACCTGCTCGACGGTGTAGCGGTGGGCGACCGCGTGCATGCCGTCGCGCAACGTCACGTCCTGGATGTACAGGTCGGTCATGACAGCACCTCCGAGGCGGTCTCGGGGCGCAGCGCGACCAGCCGCTCCGCGGTGCGCAGCGCGGCCGAGGTCATGATGTCCAGGTTCCCGGCGTACGCCGGCAGGTAGTGCCCGGCGCCGGAGACCTCCAGGAACACCGAGACCTGCAACCCCGTCAGGTGCCGGCCCAGCGCCGGCACGTACGTGTCGACCCGGTCGAACTGCACGTCCTGCTTGAGCCGGTAGCCGGGGACGTACTCCCGCACCGTCGCCACCATCCGCGCCACCGACGCCGCGATCGCGGCCCGGTCGGCGTCGGCGTCCGGGCAGAGGCAGTAGACGGTGTCGCGCATCAGCAGCGGCGGGTCCGCCGGGTTGAGCACGATGATCGCCTTGCCCCGGTCGGCGCCGCCGACCACCTCGATCGCCCGCGCGGTGGTCTCGGTGAACTCGTCGATGTTGGCCCGGGTGCCCGGCCCCGCCGACCTCGACGCGATCGAGGCGACGATCTCCCCGTACGCCACCGGCGTGACCCGGCCGACGGCGGCCACGATCGGCACCGTCGCCTGTCCACCGCAGGTCACCATGTTGACGTTCCGCTCGCCCAGGTGCTCGTCCAGGTTGACCGGCGGCACCACGTACGGGCCGATGGCCGCCGGGGTGAGGTCGACCACCGTGCGACCGTGCGCGGCCAGCACCGCGTCGTTGTGCCGGTGCGCGCCCGCCGACGTGGCGTCGAACACCAACTCGACGTCGGCGAACTCCGGCATCGCCACCAGGCCGTCCACGCCACCGGCGGTGGTCGCCACGCCGAGCCGCCGGGCCCGCGCCAGGCCGTCGGACTCCGGGTCGATGCCGGCCATCGCCACCATCCGCAGCGACTCCGAGAGCCGGAGCACCTTGATCATCAGATCGGTGCCGATGTTGCCCGACCCGATCACCGCCACGCCGGTGGTCACGACGCCTCCCCGGAGAAGCAGGTGCGCACCGAGCCCAGACCGGAGATCCGCGCCTCGTACGCCGCGCCCGGCGTCACCGGCACCATCGGGCCGAGCGCCCCGGAGAGCACCACGTCGCCCGCGCGCAACGGATCGCCCGCGCGGGCCATCGTCTGTGCCAGCCACTCCAGCGCGTGCAGCGGATTGCCGAGGCAGGCCGCGCCGGCCCCGACCGAGACCGGCTCACCGGCCTGCTCCAGCACCATCCCGCACAGCCGCAGGTCCACGTCGGCGAGCCGACGCGGCGCGGTGCCGAGCACGAAGAGGCCGCTGGAGGCGTTGTCCGCGACGGTGTCCACGATCGAGATGTCCCACCCCGCGACCCGCGAGTCGACGATCTCGATCGCCGGCAGCACGTGGTCGACCGCCCGGATCGCGTCCGCGGTGGTGATCCGCTCGTCGGGCAGGTCGGCGCCCAGCACGAAGGCGACCTCCGCCTCCACCCGGGGCTGGAGCAGCCGGTCCATCGCGACCTCGGCCCCGTCGGGCACCGCCATGTCGTCCAGCAGCACCCCGAAGTCCGGCTGGAAGACGCCGAAGCTCTCCTGCACCGCCCGGGAGGTCAGCCCGATCTTCGCGCCCACCCGCCGGTGGCCCCGCTGCGACCACTGGCGCACCTGGAGCTGCTGGACGACGTACGCCGACGTGACGTCCCCCTCGGGCAGCAGCCGCCCGCGCAGCGGCGGGCAGGGCTTGCCGTTCTCCCGCGCGGCGACCAGTTCCCGGGCCGCCGCCTCGTAATCAACGCTCATGTCGGCTCCTCGCTGCCCTCGGAGCCGCCACGGGGCTCCACGGCACTGCGGCTGATGATCCGCTCGCTGCGCTCGCTCATGTCAGGTCCACGCAGACGTTGGTGAGTTCGGAATAGAAGTCGAGTGAGTGCACGCCGCCCTCGCGCCCGATGCCGGAGGCCTTCATCCCGCCGAACGGGGTGCGCAGGTCGCGCAGGAACCAGGTGTTCACCCAGACGATGCCGGCGTCGAGCCGGGCGCCGGCCCGGTGGGCCCGGCCGACGTCGCGGGTCCAGACCGTCGCCGCCAGGCCGTACTGGGTGCCGTTGGCCAGCACGTAGGCCTCGTCCTCGTCGTCGAACGGGGCGACGTGCACCACCGGGCCGAAGATCTCCTCGGTGTTGGTGCGGGCCTGCGGGCCCAGCCCGGTCAGCACCGTCGGCAGCACGTACGCGCCGCCGTCGCGGGCGTCGCCGAAGCGCGGCGCGCCGCCTCCGGTGAGCACCTCCGCGCCCTCGGTCCGGGCCAGTTCGTAGTGACCGAGCACCTTGTCGCGGTGTTGGTGCGAGATCAGCGGCATGTTCACCGTGGCCTCGTCGGCGGGCCACCCGTACGGCAGCGCGGCGGCCCGCTCGGCGAGCCGGGCGGTGAACTCCTCGAACACCGGCCGCTGCACGTAGATCCGCTCGGTGCAGAGGCAGACCTGGCCACCGTTGGTGAAGCTGGAGCGCACCGACCCCGCCACCGCCGCGTCGAGGTCGGCGTCGGCGAAGACCAGCCCGGCGTTCTTTCCGCCCAGCTCGAAGGAGACGGCCTTCACCCCGTCGGCGGCGGCCCGCATGATGGTGCCCCCGGTGGCCGACTCGCCGGTGAAGGTGATCGCGTCCACCCCCGGGTGCCGGGTGAGGAACTCCCCCGCCGAGTCCGGGCCGAAGCCGTGCACCAGGTTGAACACGCCGGCGGGCACGCCAGCGGCGGCCATCACCTCGGCGAGCAGCGTC
Organism: Micromonospora sp. NPDC023633; assembly: GCF_040640035.1. Lineage (NCBI taxonomy): Bacteria > Bacillati > Actinomycetota > Actinomycetes > Micromonosporales > Micromonosporaceae > Micromonospora > Micromonospora sp. NPDC023633. Next base: position 29,515 of record NZ_JBFABB010000003.1, read on the forward strand.
GCCGAGGCGGGCGTCTCCTCGCTGGGCTTCACGATCACGGCGTTGCCGCAGGCCAGCGCGGGGGCGACCTTCCAGGTGAGCAGCAGCAGCGGCAGGTTCCACGGCACGATCACCGCGACCACGCCGACCGGCTTGCGGACCGCGTAGTTCAACGCCCGGCCGCCGGTCGGGGTGACCGTGGTGAAGGACTCCGTCGGCGCGGTCGCCACGATCTCCGCGAAGGCGCGGAAGTTCGCCGCGCCACGCGGGATGTCCAACGTCCGCGCCTGCGAGATCGACTTGCCGGTGTCGGCGACCTCGGCGGTGACCAGGTCGTCGAAGCGTCGCTCCAGCTCGTCGGCGACCCGGCGCAGCACCTCGGCGCGCTCCCGCTCCCCCATCCGGCCCCACGGCCCGCGCAGCGCCGCCCGCGCGGCGGCGACGGCGTCGTCCACGCACGCCCGGTCGGCCTCGGCCACCTCGAAGACCGGTTCGCCGGTCACCGGGCTGCGCTTGGTGAACCGCCGCCCGGCCTCGACGAACTCGCCGCCGACGAAGTTGCGCAGCAGGCCCGGGCCGTCGGGCGCCCGCCCCGCCATCAGCCGGGGATCCCAGGTCACGGTCATCGACGCCTCCCTCGCTTGATCGTGAGGCCGACCGCGCCGGCCAGCACCGCCGCCACCCCGGCGGCCACCGCCCCGAGCACCCGGTGCTGCCGGCGGACCCGGCGACGCACCTCCGCGTACGGGGTGGTCGAGAAGGACACCAGCTCGTAGCGGGAAACGTACCGGCCCGGCAGCACCCGCTCCAGCGCGTGCTCGACCTTCCGGCCGGCCTGGAACAGCGGCGAGGCGACCTTGTCCCGCATCTCCACGAAGTTCGCCAGCGCCATCTGCGCGATCGCCTCGGCGTTCTCCTGCCGCCGCTGCTGGAACAGCGGCAGCGCCTCCGACCAGTCGTCGGCGCACTCGTCCAGGCAGCGGTCCAGCTCGACCACGTCCTCAAAGGCGCAGTTCGCGCCCTGGCCGTAGAAGGGGACGATGGCGTGCGCCGCGTCGCCGAGCAGGCCGACCCTCCCGTACGCCTGCCACGGGGTGCAGCGGACGGTGCCGAGCACGCCCACCGGGTTGTGCTGGTAGTCGTCGACGAGGCCCGGGGCGAGCGGCGGCAGGTCCGGGTAGTGCTCGGCGAAGTGCCGCTCGATGGCCGCCGGGCTGCCCAGCGAGGCGAAGCTCGCGGTGCCGTGGGTGGGCCAGAAGAGCGTGCAGGTGAACGAGCGGTCCGGGTTCGGCAGCGCGATCATCATCGAGGTGCCGCGCGGCCAGATGTGCAGCGCCTCCGGGTCGAGGGCGAAGTCCCCGCCCAGCGGCGGGATCGTCAGCTCCTTGTAGCCGTAGTCGAGGAAGTCCACGCTCTCGGTCAGCAGCCCGTACGCCAACAGCTGCCCACGCACCGCCGAACCCGCGCCGTCGGCGCCGAGGACGACCGACGCGGTGGCCGCGACCGTGCCCTGCGGGGTCTCGAAGGTCATCCCGCCGCCGGTCGGGTCGAGCCCGACGAGCCGGTGGTCGAAGGCGACCCGCACCCCGGGCAGGGCGGTGGCCGCGTCCAGCAGGGCGTTGTTCAGCGCGCCCCGGCTGATCGAGTTGATCGCCCGGTCACCGGAGGCGCTGTACGACTGGAACTGCGCCTCGCCGTCCACGGGGTGGATCATCCGGCCGCGCATCGGCAGCCCGTCCGCCAGCACCTGCTCGTCCAGGCCGATCCGGCGCAGCGCGTCCAGGCCGCGCTCGGAGAGCGCCAGGTTGATGGAGCGTCCCCGCTCCACCGTGCCGGTACGCGGGTCGGGCCGGCGCTCGTAGAGCGCCACCGGGTAGCCGCGCCGGGCCAGGAAGCAGGCCAGCAGGCAGCCGGCCAGGCCCGCGCCGACCACCGCGATCTCGTTGCGTTCCTCCGTCATGAGCCCGCCTCCGCAACGGTCGCGGCCAGCGCCTCGGCGACCCGCCAGCAGTCGTGGAACGTGGAATAGAGCGGCACCGGGGCGAACCGGATGACGTCCGGCTCCCGGGCGTCGGCGATCACGCCGTGCTCGTGGCGCAGCCGCTTGGCCAGCCCGGCCGCGCTGCCCGCGCCGATGCGCACCGAGAGCTGGCAGCCCCGCCGCTCCGGCTCCCGCGGGGTGACCACGGTCAGCGGACGGTTCGCGGTCACCTCGTCGAGCAGCCCCGCCAGGTAGCCGGTGAGCCGGACGCTGCGCTCGCGCAGCGCGGGCATCCCGACGGCGTCGAAGAGCTCCAGCGAGGTCCGCACCGGGCCCATCGCGAAGATCGGCGGGTTGGAGATCTGCCAGGCCTCCACGGTGGCCGGCGGCCGGGAGACCGGGGTCATCTCGAACCGGGTGGCCGCCTCGGTGCTCCACCAGCCCTCGAAGCGGGGCAGGTCGGCGTCGCCGAGGTGCCGCTCGTGCACGAAGACCCCGGCGAGCGCGCCGGGCCCGGAGTTCAGGTACTTGTAGGAGCACCAGGCGGCGAAGTCGACGTCCCACTCGTGCAGCGCGAGCGGGACGTTGCCGGCGGCGTGCGCCAGGTCCCAGCCGACCACGGCCCCTGCCGCGCGGCCGGCGGCGGTGATCGTCGGGATGTCCATCAGCTCGCCGGTGAGGTAGTTGACCCCGCCGAGCAGCACCAGCGCCACCGTGTCGCCCTCGGCGGCCAGGTAGGCGGTCACGTCCTCGGTGCGCAGGGTGTCCTCGCCGGCGCGCGGCCGCAGCCGGACGACCGTGGTGTCCGGGTCGAGGCCATGGAAGCGGGCCTGGCTGCGCACGGCGTAGCTGTCCGAGGGGAAGGCGCTGTCCTCGATGACGATCCTGGTCCGCGCCCCGGCCGGCCGGTAGAAGCTGACCATCAGCAGGTGCAGGTTTACCGTCAGGGAGTTCATCACCACGACCTCCGCCGGCGTGGCGCCGACCAGTCGCGCGGCCGGCGCCGTCAGCAGCTCGTGGTACGGCAGCCAGGGGCGCTCGGCCTCCAGGTGGCCCTCGACGCCCAACCGGCTCCACGCGTCCAGGTCGGCGACGAGTTCGTCGCGGGTGGCCCGGGGTTGCAGGCCGAGGGAGTTGCCGGCCAGGTAGGCGGCCTCGGGGTACCGCCCGCCGTCGGCCGGCGGCACGTGGAACAGGTGGCGGTGCCCGGGATCGGCGGCGTCGAGGCCAAGGGCCTCGGCTTCGCCGGCGGCGAGCCCGGACGACTCAGGTGCTCCGGTGTTCATGGGGTGTTCTCGCTCTCGGGTCACATCGCTGTCCGGGCCGACCACAGCTCGGGGAAGACCACCCGGGCCATGCTGCGCTGCAACCACGCGAGCCCGGCGGAGCCGCCGCTGCCGACCTTGGCGCCCATTGTGCGCTGCACCGCCTTGACGTGGTGCTGCCGCCAGTCGCCGAACTGCTCGGCCACCTCGGTCAGCGCCTCGCCCAGCATCCGCAGGTGGTTCTCCGGCCCCGGCTCGGCGTAGATCCGCACCCAGGCCGCCTCCACGGCGGCGTGCGGCTGGTGCTCGGCGGCGACCTCCCGGTCGAGCAGGTCGGCCGGGAGGTCGTGGCCGTGCCGGGCCAGCAGGGCGAGCACGTCGTCCCAGAGGCTCGGCGCCGCCAGGGTGGCGCGCAGGTCCGCGTACACGTCGGTCTGTCGCCGGAACGGCCGGATCAGCGTCTCGTCGCGGAGGCCGAGCAGGAACTCCAGGTGGCGGTACATCGCCGACTGGAAGCCGGAGCCCTCGCCCAGCAGGTTGCGGAACCGGTTGAAGTCGGCCGGAGTCATCCAACGCAGCCCCTTCCAGGCCGCGTTCAGCCCTTCCAGATGCAGCGCGGCGCGGCGCAGCGGGGCCAGCGCGTCCCACACCCGGTCGGCGCGCAGCAGGCGCTGCGTCTCGCGCAGCTCGTGGCAGGTCAGCCCGAAGTACAGCTCCATGATCTGGCTGACCATCAGGAAGGACATCTCACCGGGGTCGTCGCTCAGCGGCTGCTGAAGCCGGTGCAGCGTGCTGGCCTGCACGTACGCGTCGTACGGCACCCGCTCGGCGAACTCCAGCGTCGGTTCGCCGCCGTTGCGGGCGGCGCGGGCCGCGCGCTGCCGCGGGGTCGCCGGGCGCACCGCCGCCTTGGCGGGTACGCGCACGTCCGTCTGCTCCACCGGTGGCCTCCATCTGCTCTTCGTCACCCGGGACGGCCGACGGTCGGCCGTTTTCGGGATGCCGACATGATCTCTCGGCGGAACCGCCGGATGGAATGCCGGATCAACGGCACTCATCCCGTCTGACCTGCGACGCAGAAGGCATGAGCCGGATTCGGCTTCGAGAAAGTAAGGTCGCCTCATGGACGACATGGACTGGGCGCTGCTGCGGGAACTGCAGGCCGACGCGCGCCTCTCCTTCAGCGAGCTCTCCCGGCGGGTGCACCTGTCGCCGCCGGCCGTGGCCGAGCGGGTACGCCGGCTGGAGGAGTCCGGGGTGATCACCGGCTACCACGCCCACGTCGACCTGACCCGGGCCGGGCGCACCGTGGTCGCGCTGATCCGGATGTCCTGTTACGGGGCGCGGTGCATCCTGCACGACCCGGATGTGGCGGGTTGGCCCGAGATCCTGGAGATCCACCGCATCACCGGCGACGCGTGCAGCATGCTCAAGGTGGCCGCCGGGTCGATCGGGGACTTCGAGGCGGTGATCGACCGGCTCGCCCCGTACGGGCAGCCGTCCAGCACGATGGTGCTCTCCACCCCGCTCCAGTGGCAGCCCGTCACCCCGCTGCCCCCCGCCGACCGGCCCCGCTGACCGGCCCCCGGGTTTGCCCTCCGGCCAGCGGGAAAGCAGGCCCTGTTGCCCGGGGAGGATTCCGGTGTTCGTCACCGGAAGGGGGGATCATGCCGGTGCTCACAGCGTTCCAACGTGCCCTGACCCGCGCTCTGACCGTGTTGGGCCTGGTCGGGGCGTTCGTCCTGACGGCCGTCGTACCCGCCTGGGCGGGTGAGGAGGCCTTCGTCGAGGTGGTGCCCAACAGCGCGCAGGCCGGCACCCGGGTCAGCATCCGGGCCGGTTGCGACAACGCCAACGACCGCCAGGCCGACGTGCACTCCGACGCCTTCGGGCGGGTGATGCTGCGGCCGGACGACGGCTTCCTGACCGGCCAGGTCACCATCCCGGGCAGCAAGGAGCCCGGCGACTACCCGGTGAACCTGCGCTGCGACAACGGCAGGACCGCGACCACCACGCTCACGGTGCTGAACATGGAGCAGCCCAGCAAGGGCCCGGCCACCGGGGGCGGCGGCACCGCCGGCGCCTCGGGCACCGGCTCGATGCTGATGGTCGGCGGCCTCGCGGTGGTGGCCCTGGCCGTGGGCTTCGGCTTCTTCGGCAACCGCCGCCGGACCGGGGCCGGTTCCTGACCCGCCGTCGCCATGGCCGGCTCCCGGAGGCGTACCAGGCGACCGGACCCGGACCGGATCCGGGCGACCGGCCGGCGGGCGCTGCGGGCGTCCGGCCGGGCGGCGGTCGCGGCGGCCCGGCGGCTGCGCCGGGTGGCCGGGGAGGCGGTGTCGGCGAGCGTCGCCACCACCGATCCGGGGGCCCGACCGCTGCCGGCCCGACCCCGCCACGGCCGGATCCCGGCCGGCCGCCGCCGGCTGGCCCCCGGCCGGGGGCCCGGCCTGCCGGTCCTCGTGATCGGTACGTTGATGGCGCTGATCATCACGATGCTCGGCGTGGAGCGGATCGCCGGCGTGAGCGTGCTGCCGGACCGGTTCCTCGCGGGGCTGCGACCCGCCCCGAAGAAGTTCCCGGTGCTGCCCGCCAGCCGGCCCGTCGGCATCGCCATCGACCCGATCGACGTCCGGGCGCCCGTGCACGGCGTCGGCATCGCTCCGGACGGCAGCATCGCGGTGCCGGAGGCCGCCCGCGCCCACGAGGCCGGCTGGTACGACCAGGGCCCGACCCCGGGGCAGTACGGTCCCTCGGTGATCGTCGGGCACGTCGACACCGGCACCGGGCCGGCGGTCTTCCACAAGCTGCGCGACCTGCGCGACGGGGACCGGATCGAGGTCGCCCGGCAGGACCGCTCGGTGGCCGTCTTCGAGGTGGACTCCGTCGAGCGCTTCGACAAGGACCGGCTGCCGGTGGACGAGGTCTTCGGGGACTTCAGCCGTCCCCGGCTGCGCCTGATCACCTGCGGCGGGCGCTGGGTGGGCGGGGAGACCGGATACGCCGACAACGTGGTGGTCTTCGCGTCCCTGGTGCGGGCCCGTACGACGTGACCGGCGGCCGCCCGGGGCAGCCGCGTCGGCCCGGCCCCGGTGCGGCTCGCCGCGTTCCGGGGGGGGGATGACGGTCAGGCCGCCTCGGGCTCGCGCAGGTCGAGCCAGTCGGCCCAGCGGGGGTCCGGCGCCCGGTGACCGAGCACCCGCCAGGCGGTGCCCTTCGGGGCCGCCGGCAGCGCGTGCAGGCGCCAGCCCAGCTCGGCCGGCGTCTTGTCGCCCTTCGTGTGGTTGCACCGGGCGCAGGCCGCGACGACGTTCTCCCAGGCGTGCCGGCCGCCCCGGCTGCGCGGAAAGACGTGGTCGATGGTCTCGGCGGGCCCCCGGCAGTAGGCGCAACGCCAGCCGTCCCGGGCGAAGATGGCCCGCCGGGAGAGCCCGACGTGGGTGCGGTAGGGCACCCGCACGAAGCGGGTGAGCCGGACGACCGACGGCACCGGCAGCGCGTCGCGGGCGCTGTGCAGGATGCCGTCGCCGTCGGCGACGCAGACCGCCTTGGCGGAGAGCACGAGAATGGCGGCACGACGCACCGACACGACGCACAGCGGCTCGTAGGTGGCATTGAGGACCAGCGCACCGGAGCCCACCGTGGGTCGTATGTCAGGCATCGCGTTCACCCTCCCGGTTCAGCGGCCCCTGCTCACCACCGCCGACCGGAAACGGGCACGGCGACCCACCACGGCCGACGCCGGCCGGATCACCGACGTCCGTGCGCCCATCGTCCCTGATCGGCCCCCGGATTGCACGTACTAATCGGGGGTCCCTCCGGAAGCGATCCCCACACGTGTCAGGATGACCGGTTCGCCCGCGTCCGGCGGCGGCGTCCCGCGAGGGGTGCCGGGCCGGTCACGACGCGGAGGGTCGACGGGATCCTGCCCCGCCGGGTGGGGTACGAAGACAGCGTGACCGCTGCCAGCCTGACGCCCCTCGCCCTGCCCGCCGTCGAGGCGCCGGACCCGGCTCCGTCGCCGACCTGCCTGGACGACGCCCTCTGCCGGAGCGTCTACGACATGACCGGCTCGGTCTGGTTCGCCGAGGGCAGCTACTGGATCCTGCTCAAGCCGCTGCGGGTCGTGCTGATCCTGCTGCTGGCGATCGCCGCCCGGTGGCTGGTGCACCGGACGATCCGCCGGCTGGTGCGCACCACCACCGACGCGGGCGTGCCGACCATGCTGCGTCCGCTACGCGAGCGGATCCCCACCGCCACCGTCGAGCCGGGCGAGTTCGTCCCGGAGCGACGCCGGCAGCGGGCCGAGGCCATCGGTTCGGTGCTGCGCAGCCTGAGCACCGCGTTCATCTTCGGCATCGCGCTGCTGATGATCCTCAAGGAGTTCAGCTTCGACCTGGCCCCGCTGCTGGCCAGCGCCGGCATCGCGGGCGTGGCCCTCGGCTTCGGCGCGCAGAGCCTGGTCAAGGACCTGATCGCCGGCCTGTTCATGCTGATCGAGGACCAGTACGGCGTCGGCGACACCGTGGACCTCGGCGAGGCGACCGGCGTGGTGGAGTCGGTCGGTCTGCGGGTCACCACCGTCCGCGACGGGCGGGGCGTGCTCTGGTACATCCGCAACGGCGAGATCGTCCGGGTGGGCAACAAGAGCCAGGGCTGGGCCCTGGTGGTGGTCGACCTGCCGATCGGCTTCGCCGGCACGGAGGAGGCCACGGCCGTGCTGCGGACCGCCGCCGCCTCGGTGGCGATCGACCCCGACCTGGCGCCGGAGATCGTCGAGGCGCCGGAGGTGCTGGGCGTCGAGCAGATGACGGTCGACGGCGCGGTCATCCGTACGGTGGTCAAGACGACCGCGGACGGGCAGTTCGCCGTCGGCCGGGAGCTACGTCGCCGGCTCGCCGAGGCGTTAGAGAACTCCGGCATCACCGCGAAGATCGCCGCCGCCCGGTTCTACCCCGGCATGCCGGTCCGCGCCCCCGGCGAGACCGGGCAGGGCGGCGCCACCTGAGGCGCCCGAACGCCGGGCGGCGGGGGTCGCGAGCCGGGTGGCCCCTCGGGTATCGTCCGTTCGTTCAGTCGGAGATGCGACGATCTACCCCTTCGCCCTAGCCACTCGTCGGACGATCGGGCAAAATCCGGTGCACGCTCCCCGGAGCGTGATCACGTCCTCGCTGATCCGTAGATCTGACGACGGTTCCCGGGCCGTCCATCACGAGTGGCCCGCCCAGGGGAACGATGGAGGCGACGGTGCCTGACGAGCGACCATCCCCGGAAGGGCCGGCAACCTTCCGCGAGGTGTTCGCCAATCGCGAATACGGCGCCGTCTTCACAGCGAGCGCTCTCTCCTGGATCGGCGACTACATCGCCAAGGCCGCGGTCACCCTGCTGGTCTACGAGGAGACCCGGTCAGTCGCACTCTCGGCCGCCGCCTTCGCGGTGAGCTACCTGCCCTGGCTGGTCGGCGGTCCCCTGCTCGCCACGCTCGCGGAGCGGCACCGCTACCGGCAGGTCATGGTGATCTGCGACCTCGTCCGGATGGTGCTGATGGTGTGCATCGCCATCCCCGGTATGCCCGTCCCGGTGATCCTGGCCCTGCTCTTCGCCACCACGCTGGCCAATCCACCGAGCCAGGCCGCCAAGTCGGCGCTGATTCCCCTGATCCTCACCGGGGACCGCCTGGTGGTCGGGCTGTCGATGATCAGCAGCGTCGGCCAGGCCGCCCAGGTCGTCGGCTACCTGGCGGGCGCGGCCATCGCCGCGTTCAACCCGACCGCCGCGCTCCTGGTGAACGCGGCGACCTTCGCCCTGTCGGCCGCGCTGGTCCGCTTCGGCGTGGCCGACCGGCCGACGGCGATGACCGCCGCGCACCGCAGCCACCTGCTGCGGGAGACCGCGCAGGGCTTCCAGATCGTGTTCGGCACCCCGGTGCTGCGGGCCATCGCCGTGCTGGTCTTCGCCGCCATGCTCTTCTCCGTGGTGCCGGAGGGCCTCGCCGCCGCCTGGGCGAGCGAGCACGCCGGCCGGCTGGACGCCGGGGCCGCCCAGGCCATCATCATGGCGGCGAACCCCGTCGGCTTCATCCTCGGCGGCCTGATCGTCAGCCGGGCGTTCGGGCCGGACCGCCGGCTGAGCCTGATGCGGCCGCTGGCGGTGCTCTCCCCGCTGGCCCTGGTGCCCGCCCTGTTCGACCCGCCGCCGCTGGTGGTGGCGCTGCTCGCCGCGGCCTGCGGGTTCGCCGTCGCGGGCATGCTGCCGGTGGCCAACGGGCTCTTCGTCCGGGCCCTGCCCGACGGCTTCCGGGCCCGCGCCTTCGGCGTGATGGCGACCGGCGTCCAGGTCATCCAGGGCATGGCCGTCCTGGTCACCGGGTTGCTGGCCGAGCGGTACTCCATTCCGCTCGTGGTCGGGGTCTGGAGCGCCGTCGGGGTGCTGCTGATGACCCTCGCCGCCCTGCGCTGGCCGAGCCGGTCGACCATCGACGCGGCCGTGGAGGCGGCCCAGCGGGCGAGCGGGGCGGCCCCCCAGCAGGCGGGCGGGCCCGCCACCGCGGCGAGCGCGCAGGGGCGCTCCGGGGAGGAGCGGCCCGGCGGGCCGGCGGACGGCTGGACGGTCGCCCCGGCGAGGCGGGACAGCAGCGGCACACGGTGACCCGACCCACAGCCGGCACCCCCGGTCGCCCGGCGCGGCACCTGGCAGGATGGAACGGTGAATGCCGCAGGTGAGTCCGACCGGCCCGGTGCGTCGATGACCCTCTTCGAGGCGGTGGGCGGCGAGCCCACCTTCCGCAAGCTGGTGGACGAGTTCTACGCCGGGGTCGCCGCCGACCCGCTGCTGCGCCCCATGTATCCCGAGGAGGACCTGGGCCCGGCCGCGGACCGGCTGGCCCTGTTCCTCATGCAGTACTGGGGCGGCCCCAACACGTACTCGGCGCAACGGGGGCACCCGCGGCTGCGGATGCGCCACGCGCCGTACCGGATCGGCGCCGCCGAACGGGACGCGTGGCTGCTCCACATGCGCCGCGCCGTCGACCGTCTCGACCTGCCGCCGGAGATCGCCACCGCGCTGTGGGACTACCTGGAGCGGGCCGCCTACTTCATGGTCAACGCGATGGAGGATCCGGCGGGGCCGGCCTGACCCGAGCGGCCGTCGGGCGACCCGGCGGCCGCCGGCCGGCCGCCGGGAGGTCCGGCCGACTTCGTACGGGCACCCGGTCGTCCGACGGGCGTCGGGCGGCTCAGAGCAGGGCGCCCTCGTCGTGCAGCCAGTCCACGAAGCTGGTGGCGACCGCCGCGCCACAGTCGAGCATCTCGACCAGCAGCGCGTCGTGCGCCCCGGCGCCGAACGGCACCTGCAACTCCGCGTAGATCGGCAACTGCCCGCGCTCGGTCGGGTCGCCGATGTAGGCCTTGCAGAAGCGGCGGGTGTGGTTCCACTCGTTGACCACCCGGTAGGCGCGGTCGGCCCAGTCCGGCGGCACCGTCGCGTGTGGACGGGCCCGCATCACCAGGATCTCGTCCTCCGGGCCCTCCAGGGTGACCAGCACGGCGTGTCGCTCCCACATGGCCAGCAGGTTGCCGTCGCCGTCGGCCAGGTAGCGCACGTCGAGCATGTCGAGCGCGTCGCAGACGCGGCGCAGGGTGACCGGCTCGACCGTGGCGGGCATGTCCGCTATCACGGCACGCTCCGTCGGCGGGCAGTCGTCTCCCGGCTGACGCGGGGTCGGTGGTCCGACCCGGACGGTGCTCTCCACTGTGATCCCGCTCTGCCTTTCCGGGTCGCCGCCGCCGTTGGCGGGACCGGGGCGCCATGACCACCACGGCATCGCTCGCGCACCTCACTCCCCAGCGGATCCAGCCGCCTACGGTGCGTTGGATCCGAGGATGGACGGTACCCGGACAGCCGGGTTGAAGCACCCCCCCAACGACAGCACCAGGACAGAAGAATGACCATGGGTCATCCGAACGGATGAACTCAGACGGGCCGCACGGCAAGATCGGTGGCCTTCTGCGACCAGATCGCTCCGTACGGTCCCACCAGACCGACCCATCGGCCGACCGTTCGCACCTGGACGTCGCCCCCGCCGCCCGCCTCGGCGGACCCCTCGGCCGCCCCGAGGAAGCCCATCCGGACCAACCCCTGGACCATCCGCTGGGTCACCTCGATCGGCTCGCCGGGCGGGTCGTCCGGGGTGACCACCACGGGCACGTGGTCGAGCAGCGCGTCCCGCAGCGCCCGCTGCCCGACCGCCCGCCCGCCGACGCCGTGGGCGCTGGCGTCACGCAGGGCTCCCGCGGCCGCCGCCGCGATCCGCCGCAGCTCCGCGCCCGGCAGCGTCTCCACCCGGCGGCTCGCCGTGGGCGGCAGCGGCCACCGCCACCGCTCGTCCCGCCGCGTCGGCAGGGCCGCGCCGCCCGCCGCGAGCTCGGCCAGCAGCTCGCCGGCCGAGACCGTGGCGTCGCCGGGGCCGTCGCCGGCCACCGGGCGGACGACCAGCACGCCCCACGGCAGGCGCCCCCAGAGGGCCGTGCGGCCCGTCGCGCCGGTCGACCGGAGTCGGACCGGCGCGTCGCGGTCCAGCCGGACGAGGCGGGCCAGGAAGGCCCCCGCGTCGGCGGCGTCGGCGATCCCGTGCCCGGCGACGGCCGGCCCGCCGCCGCCGGTCCGCGCCGGGGCGGCCGGCCCGTCGGTCGCCGTCACGCCACCGGACCCTGCGGCGCGTACGTGAGCAGGAACGTCCGCTCCTCCGGGGTGATCCGCCGGGGCCGCTGCCGGGTCAGGTCGAAGGGCACCAGCACCGAACGGGCGCGGCTGGCCAGGACGTCGCCGTCGAAGAGCTCGTAGGCGACGGTGAAGGACGCGCCCCGGATCTCCTCCACCCACAGCTCGATGCGCACGGTGGGGGCGGCCTCCGCGGTGGCCCGGCCGAGGGCGTACTCGACCGGGCGCAGGTAGTCGATCTCGTGCCGACTGATCACGACGCCGTCGGCGAACGAGCCCACTCCCCACGCCCGGCCGCCGGCGAACATCAACGCCACCCGCGCCTCCTCGTAGAGGGTGAGGAAGCGCGAGTTGTTGACGTGGCCGTACGCGTCCAGGTCGGACCACCGCAGGGTGCAGTGGTAGACGAAGCGGTCTGCCACGTCAGTCGCGGGTCAGCTTGCGGTAGGTCACCCGGTGCGGGCGGGCCGCCTCCGCGCCGAGCCGGTCGACCTTGTTCTTCTCGTACGCCTCGAAGTTGCCCTCGAACCAGAACCACTTGGCCGGGTTCTCGTCGTCGCCCTCCCAGGCCAGGATGTGCGTGGCGACCCGGTCGAGGAACATCCGGTCGTGGGAGATGACCACGGCGCAGCCGGGGAACTCCAGCAGCGCGTTCTCCAGGCTGGAGAGGGTCTCCACGTCCAGGTCGTTGGTCGGCTCGTCGAGCAGGATCACGTTGCCGCCGATCTTCAGCGTCAGCGCGAGGTTGAGCCGGTTGCGCTCGCCGCCGGAGAGCACCTTCGTCGGCTTCTGCTGGTCCGGCCCCTTGAACCCGAACGCGGCGATGTACGCCCGCGACGGCATCTCGACCTTGCCGACCATCAGGTGGTCGAGCCCGTCGGAGACGACCTCCCAGACCGTCTTGTCCCCGGCCAGGCCCTGCCGGTTCTGGTCGACGTACGACAGCGAGACGGTCTCGCCGACCCGGACGTCGCCGCTCGTCGGCTGCTCCAGCCCGACGATGGTCTTGAACAGGGTGGTCTTGCCGACGCCGTTGGGGCCGATGATGCCGACGATGCCGTTGCGCGGCAGCGAGAACGACAGGTTCTCGATGAGCACCCGGTCGCCGAACCCCTTGGTCAGGTTGTGCGCCTCGATCACGGTGTTGCCCAGGCGCGGGCCCGGCGGAATCTGGATCTCCTCGAAGTCCAGCTTGCGGGTCTTCTCCGCCTCGGTGGCCATCTCCTCGTAGCGGTCGAGGCGGGCCTTGGACTTGGTCTGCCGCGCCTTGGCGTTGGAGCGGACCCACTCCAGCTCCTCGGTGAGGCGCTTCTTCATCTTGGCGTCGCGGCGGCCCTCGACGGCCAGCCGGGCGGCCTTCTTCTCCAGGTAGGTGGAGTAGTTGCCCTCGTAGCCGACGGCCCGGCCGCGGTCCAGCTCCAGGATCCAGCCGGCCACGTTGTCGAGGAAGTACCGGTCGTGGGTGATCGCCATGACGGTGCCCGCGTACTTGGCCAGGTGCTGCTCCAGCCAGGAGACGCTCTCCGCGTCCAGGTGGTTGGTGGGCTCGTCGAGCAGCAGCAGGTCGGGCGCCTCCAGCAGCAGCTTGCACAGCGCCACCCGGCGCCGCTCGCCCCCGGAGAGCTGGGTCACGTCGGCGTCCGGCGGCGGGCAGCGCAGCGCGTCCATCGCCAGTTCGAGCTTGGAGTCGATGTCCCACGCGTCGGCGTGGTCCAGCTCCTCCTGGAGCTTGCCCATCTCCTCCATCAGCTCGTCGGAGTAGTCGGTGGCCATCTGCTCGGCGATCTTGTTGAACCGCTCCAGCTTGGCCTTGGTCTCGGCGACCGCCTCCTCGACGTTGCCGAGCACGGTCTTGGCGTCGTTGAGCGGCGGCTCCTGGGCGAGCAGGCCGACGGTGTAGCCGGGCATCAGCCGGGCCTCGCCGTTGCTCGGCCGGTCCAGGCCTGCCATGATCTTGAGGAGGCTGGACTTACCGGCGCCGTTGGGGCCGACCACACCGATCTTGGCCCCCGGGAGGAAGCTCAGCGTCACGTTGTCGAGCACGACCTTGTCGCCGTGCGCCTTGCGCGCCTTTTCCAGGACGTAGATGTACTGGGCCACGGTGCGGGCTACCTCCGTAGGTTGCGACTGGGGTCGGCGGGCGCGGGCGCGGGCTGCGTCTCCACCCGCCGCCGCCGGCCGGGCGGCCGGCCGCACGCACGCCACCGTCAATCCTGACAGGTTCGCGGCGCCACCCCCACATCACCCCGCCTCCGACGCTCCGCCCGCGCCCTGCCACCCCTGCTTCCGAGCAGGGGTATCGACAAGATCACGCCAGGGGTTGGACCATGGTGGGAAGGGTAGGTGACTCCGGCACGGGGCCCCAGAAGCCGCAGCTACGCTCAGTACGCTCATTCGCGGTTGACCCGTCAGCACCCGGAGGTGGCCGAACGTGACCGTCCGCAGCTCCTTTGTCGTAGTGGCGAACCGGCTACCCGTCGACGAGGTGAGCACCCCCGAGGGACGGCAGTGGCGTCGCAGCCCCGGAGGGCTGGTGACCGCACTGCACCCCGTCCTCGCCGAGCACCAGGGCACCTGGGTCGGCTGGGCCGGCGGCACCGGCGCCGCCCCCGAGCCCTTCGACCTGGAGGGCATCCGGCTGCACCCGGTGCCGTTGAGCGCGGAGGAGCTGGAGCGCTACTACGAGGGCCAGTCCAACGCGACGATCTGGCCGCTCTACCACGACGCGGTGGAGACGCCGGCCTACAAGCGCCGCTGGCGCGAGGCGTACCGGCTGGTCAACGCCCGCTTCGCGGAGGCCGCGGCGGAGGTCGCGGCCGAGGGGGCGACGGTCTGGGTGCAGGACTACCAGCTCCAGCTCGTTCCGGCGATGCTCCGCGAGCTGCGGCCCGACCTGCGGATCGGCTTCTTCCTGCACATCCCGTTCCCGCCGATCGAGCTGTTCATGCAGATGCCGTTCCGCACCGAGATCCTGCGCGGCCTGCTCGGCGCCGACCTGGTCGGGTTCCAGCAGCGCCTCGCCGCGCAGAACTTCGTCCGGCTGGCGCGGCACCTGCTCGGGCTGCGCTACGAGGGGCAGATGATCCAGGTCGACGGCCGCCAGGTGAAGGCCGGCGCGTTCCCGATCTCCATCGACACGAAGGAGATGGAGCGGCTGGCCGCCGACCCGGGCATCCAGGCCCGGGCGAAGGAGATCCGCGAGGAGCTGGGCAACCCGAAGACGATCATCCTGGGCGTCGACCGGCTGGACTACACCAAGGGCATCGAGTTGCGGCTGAAGGCCTTCCGCGAGCTGTTGGCTGACGGAAAGTTGACAGTTCCCGACGCGGTCATGGTGCAGGTCGCCACGCCCAGCCGCGAGCGCGTGGAGCACTACCAGGCACTACGCGTGAAGGTGGAGCGGGAGGTCGGCCGGATTAATGGCGAGTTCGGCAGGGTCGGCGTGCCGGCGGTGCATTACCTGCATCAGTCGTACAGTCGCACTGAACTGGCCGCGATGTACGCCGCCGCCGACGTGATGATGGTGACCCCGCTGCGAGACGGAATGAATCTGGTAGCCAAGGAGTACGTCGCATCGCGCGCCGACCAGGGCGGTGCACTCGTGCTCAGCGAGTTCGCCGGCGCCGCCACCGAGCTGCGTCAGGCGTTCCTGTGTAACCCGCACGACCCTGACGCGGTCAAGGATGCCCTGCTGAGGGCCGTGCACGTCGAGAAGCCGGAGGCACGCCGCAGAATGCGGACAATGCAACGCCATCTACGCACCCACGATGTGGGGCACTGGGCGAAGTCCTTCCTCACCGAGCTCGGTGTGCCTCAAGCGGAGGTCGCGTGAACGCCGCCAGCGAGATCATCACCCCGGCGGCCGGCACGATGGACCCGGAACTGCGCGCCGCCATCGGCCGCATCGCCCGGGTGCCTCAGCTTCTGATCGCCTGCGACTACGACGGCACCCTGGCGCCGATCGTGGAGGACCCGAGCAAGGCCGTGCCGCTGCCGGAGTCGGTGGCGGCCGTCCGGGCGCTGGCCGCCCTGCCCCAGACCACCGTGGCGGTGGTCTCCGGGCGGGCCCTGCGCGACCTGGCCGCCCTCTCCCGGCTGCCCAGCGAGGTCCACCTGGTCGGCAGCCACGGCTCCGAGTTCGACATCGGCTTCGTCGAGCGGCTCTCGCCCGAGCTGATCGCGGTCCGGACGCGGCTGCGCGACGCCCTGCGCGAGATCGCCGCGGCCCACCCGGGCATCCGGCTGGAGCGCAAGCCGGCGAGCGTCGCGGTGCACACCCGCGGGGTGGCCCCCGAGGTCGCGGCGGCCGCCATCGAAGCGGTCCGCAGCGGCCCCGCGACCTGGGAAGACGTCACGGTCACCCAGGGCAAGGAGGTCATCGAGCTGTCGGTGGTCGCCACCCACAAGGGCACGGCCGTCGACCAGCTGCGCACCCAGCTCTCCGCCAGCGCGGTGCTCTTCATCGGCGACGACGTCACCGACGAGAACGCCTTCGGCAACCTGCACGGGCCGGACGTCGGCATCAAGATCGGCCCCGGTGACACCAGGGCCGGCTACCGGGTCGCCGAGCCGATCGAGGCCGCCCGCGCCCTCGGCCTGCTGCTGGAGACCCGCCGGCACTGGCTCTTCGGCGAGCGGGCGGTGCCCATCGAGCGGCACTCGATGCTGGCCAACGGGCGGACGGTGGCCCTGCTCACCCCCGAGGCGAAGGTCACCTGGCTCTGCCACCCCAAGCCGGACTCGGCGGCGATCTTCGCCGACCTGGTCGGCGGCAGCCCGGCCGGGCACTTCAGCGTCGCGCCGGAGCGCGGGGGCATCCCGCTCGGCCAGCGCTACCGCTCGGGCACGATGACCGTCGAGACCCGGTGGTCGGGCCTGACCGTCACCGACTGGCTGGACAAGCCGGCCAAGGAGACCACGCCCGACGGCCCGGCCGTCGTGACCGGCGACTCGACCCTGGTCCGGGTGCTGACCGGCTCGGGCCGCGCCCGGCTGGAGTTCGCGCCCCGGCCGGAGTTCGGCCAGGTCGCGGTGCAGTTGCAGCCGATCGGCGACGGCCTGCTGGTGCTCGGCTCGAACGAGCCGGTCGCGCTCTACTCCCCCGGGGTCGAGTGGCAGGTCACCAACGACGGCGGCTACGAGACGGCCAAGGCGGTCGTCGACCTCTCCGCCGCCGGTGGGCAGGTCGTGCTGGAGCTGCGCTTCGGCACGCACAGCCTGGAACACCACCGGCTGCCGGTCCACGAGCGGCAGGCCCTGGCCGAGCAGCCGTGGAAGGACTGGGTCGCCACCCTGCGGCTGCCGAGCACCGCCCGGGACCTGGTGGTCCGCAGCGCGCTGACCCTGCGCGGGCTCTGCCACGAGGCCACCGGCTCGATCCTGGCCGCCGCGACCACCTCGCTGCCGGAGGAGCTGGGCGGCGTCCGCAACTGGGACTACCGCTACTGCTGGCTGCGGGACGCGGCGATGACCGCGCGCTCCCTGGTCGACCTGGGCTCGATCGAGGAGGCCGAGGCGCTGCTGCGCTGGGTCGACGGGTGCATCGAGCGCACCGGCGGGCACCCGGAGCGGCTGCACCCGCTCTACACGGTGGACGGCTACGAGCTGGGCGCCGAGGCGGTCATCGACACCCTGCCCGGTTACGCCGGCTCCCGGCCGGTCCGGGTCGGCAACCTCGCCAACCACCAGCTCCAGCTCGACGTCTTCGGCCCGATCGCGGACCTCATCGCGGCCGTGGCCGACGCCCGCGGCTCCGTCCGCGAGGACGAGTGGCGGGTGCTCGACAACATGGTCGAGGCGGTCCGCCGCCGCTGGCACGAGCCCGACCACGGCATCTGGGAGGCCCGCCTCCCCCCGCGGCACCACATCTTCTCGAAGGTGATGTGCTGGATGACCGTCGACCGGGCGCTGCACGTGATGCGCCAGCACGGCGGCGAGGACCGGCCGGAGTGGGTGGAGCTGCGCGACCGCATCGGCGCCAACGTGCTGGAGTACGGCTGGCACGAGACCGTCGAGGCCTACAGCGTGGCGTACGGGGACGAGGACATGGACGCCTCGTCGCTGTGGATCGGGCTGTCCGGCCTGCTCCCCGGCGACGACCCGCGCTTCCTCTCGACCGTCCTGCGGATCGAGGCGGACCTGCGCAGCGGCCCGGTCGTCTACCGCTACCACTGGGACGACGGCCTGCCCGGGCGCGAGGGCGGCTTCCACATCTGCACGGCGTGGCTCATCGAGGCGTACCTGCGCACCGGGCGGCGGACCGACGCCGAGGAGCTGTTCTCGCAGATGGTGGACACCGCCGGCCCGACGGGCCTGCTGCCCGAGCAGTACGACCCGCTGGCCGAGCGCGGGCTGGGCAACCACCCGCAGGCCTACAGCCACCTCGGCCTGATCCGCTGCGCCCTGCTGCTGGACAACATGCTCAAGCAGTGACCTGACCAGCGACGACGGCGGCCGGAGAGGGATCTCTCCGGCCGCCGTCGCTCATCCCACGGGATCAGACCCGACCCGAACGGACCCGAGCCCGCCCACGGGGATGTCCGGGGAGCCCGCTCGCGGAGGGATCAGGCCTGACCGCCCGGAGCGAGCGGGCTCCCCGGACATCCCTCAGGACCAGCCCCGGCGAGGGCGGTGACCACGTCCCCCAGCACCACCACCGCGGGCGGGCGCAGCCCCGCGGCGACCACGTCGGCGGCCACCGCGCCGAGCGTGGAGCGGAGCACCCGCTGCGCCCCGGTCGTCGCCTCCTGCACCACGGCGGCCGGCGTCTGCGCCGGCCGGCCGTGCGCGACCAGCGTCGCGGTGATCGCCGCGAGGTTCTTCAGCCCCATCAGGACGACCAGCGTGCCGCGCAGCCCGGCCAGCGCGTCCCAGCGGACCAGGGAGGCCGGCGAGTCGGGGGCGACGTGCCCGGAGACCACGGTGAACTCGTGGGCCACCCCCCGGTGGGTGACCGGGATGCCCGCCACGGCCGGGGCCGCGATCGAGCTGGTCACGCCGGGCACCACGGTCACCGGCACACCGGCCGCCGCGCAGGCCAGCAGCTCCTCGCCGCCGCGGCCGAAGACGTACGGGTCGCCGCCCTTGAGCCGGACCACGACCTTCCCGGCCAGGGCCCGGTCCACCAGGATCCGGTTGATCTCCTCCTGCGCGCGGGACGGCCCGTACGGGATCTTGGAGGCGTCCACGAGTTCGACGTCGGCGCGCAGCTCGTCGAGGAGCAGCCCCGGGACGAGCCGGTCGGCGACCACCACGTCCGCCTCGGTGAGCAGCCGCCAGCCCCGGACGGTGATCAGCTCCGGGTCCCCGGGGCCGGCACCGACCAGCGCGACCCGCCCGGTAGGGGTGCGGGGAAGGGTCCCCTCCTGCGCCGCGGGCGTCGACAGGGGGCCCGTCCGCACGCCCAGGAGGTCGCGGACGGCGTCGCGGACGGCCATCGCCCGGCGCGGGTCGCCCCCGCCGAGCACCGCCACGGTCACCGGCCCGTGCCGGGTCACCGCCGGGGTCCAGGCGGTGGCGGCGGCGCGGTCGTCGGCGCGTACGCAGAAGATGCGGCGTTCGGCGGCGGCGGCGCTGACCGACGCGGCGGCGAGCGGGTCGTCGACCGCGACCTGGACCAGCCACGCGCCGTCCAGGTCGTCGGGGGCGAAGCGGCGCGGCGCCCAGTGCAGCCGTCCGGCGTCGACGTGCGCGCGCAGCGCCGGGGTCAGCTCCGGCGCGACGAGGAAGACGTGCGCGCCGGCGTCGAGCAGGGCCGGCACCCGTCGGGTGGCCACCGCTCCCCCGCCGACCACGACCACCCGTCGGCCGGCGAGCCGCAGGCCGAGCGGGTACGGGTTGCCGCTCACGTCGCCGCCTCGCCACGGGGTCCGATGGTCCGCCCGCTCACTTCTCGGCCACCCCCGCCGAGTCGAAGGTGGCGACCTCGTGCAGCACCCGGACCGCGCCGGTGACCACCGGCAGCGCGAGCAGCGCGCCGGTGCCCTCGCCCAGGCGCAGCCCGAGGTCGATCAGCGGCTCCAGGCCCAGCCGTCGCAGCGCGACCGTGGCCCCCGGCTCGGCGGAGCGGTGCCCGGCCACCATGGCGGCCACGGCGTGCGGGGCGAGCGCCGCCGCGGCGAGCGCCGCGGCCACCGCGATCACCCCGTCCAGCAGCACCGGCGTCCGGCGGGCGGCGGCACCCAGGATCAGCCCGGCCAGCGCGGCGTGCTCCAGTCCGCCGACGGCGGCCAGCACGCCCAGCGGGTCGGCCGGGTCGGGGGCGTGCCGGCGCAGCGCGGCCCGCACGACGTCGACCTTGCGGGCGTACGTCGGGTCGTCGACCCCGGTGCCCCGGCCGGTCGTCTCCGCCGGGTCGATGCCGGCGAACGCGGCGATCAGGGCGGCGGCCGGCGTGGTGTTGCCGATGCCCATGTCCCCGGTGAGCAGGATGCCCGCGCCGGCGTCGATCAGCTCGTCGGCCACCCGGATGCCGGTCTCGACGGCCGCGCGGGCCTCGTCGCGGGTCAGCGCGGCGGTCACCGCCAGGTCCCGGGTGCCGGGGCGGACGTTCGCCGCGACCAGCCGGGGCGCGCCGCGGGTCGGCGGGGCGCCGACGCCCTCCTCGTTTGGCGCGGCGACCGGGAGCGGGGTGGCCACCCCGACGTCGACCACGGTGACCGTGGCGCCGGCCTGCCGGGCGAACGCGTTGACCACCGCGCCGCCGGCCAGGAAGTTGCCGATCATCTGCGCGGTGACCTCCTGCGGCCAGGGCGTCACCCCCTGGGCGTGCACGCCGTGGTCACCGGCGAAGATGGCGACGGCGGCCGGTTCGGGCAGCGGCGGCGGGCAGTGCCCGGCCAGGCCGGCGAGGCGTACGGAGAGTTCCTCCAGGGCGCCGAGCGAACCGGCCGGCTTGGTGAGCCGCCCCTGCAACTCCCGGGCGGCGGTCATCGCCGGCTCGTCCGGCGGCCGGATCGCCGCGATCGTGGTCTCCAGCATCATGCCTCCAGGATCTCCGCCAGTACCTCGGTGAACGCGTCGGTGGTGGCCGGGTCGCGCACGGCGATCCGCAGCCAGTCCGGGCCGAGACCGGGGAACGTGTCGCCCCGGCGCACCGCCCAGCCGCGCCGCCGCAGGGCGAGCCGCACGTCGGCGGCACCGGCGACGTGCACCAGCACGAACGCGCTGGCGGGGCGGCCGGCGACGCGTACGCCGGGCAGGGCCGACAGGCGGGCGACCAGGTGGTCGCGGTCGGCCGCGAGCCGGGCGGCGATGGCGCGCTCGGCCTCGACCGCGACGGGCGTGGCGCAGGCCGACGCGGCGGCCAGGGCCGGGGTGGAGACGGCCCAGAGCGGCTGGGCGGCGGCCAGCCGCTCCAGCAGCGCGGCCTCGCCGAGCAGGTAGCCGATCCGCAGGCCCGCCAGGCCCCAGGTCTTGGTGAGGCTGCGGACCACCAGCAGGCCCGGCAGGTCCCGCCGGGCGGCCAGCGACTCCGGCTCGCCGGCCACGCCGGGGGCGACGGTGGTGTCGGCGAACGCCTCGTCGACCACCAGCACCCGACCGGGCCGGGCGAGGGCGGCCAGGTCGCCGGCGGGGTGCAGCACCGACGTCGGGTTGGTCGGGTTGCCGATCATCACGAGGTCGGCGTCGGCGGGCACCCTGGCCGGGTCGAGCCGGAAGTCGTCGTCCGCGTCGAGCAGCACCCGCTCCACCTGGTGCCCGGCGGCACGCAACGCCGCCTCGGGCTCGGTGAACTGCGGGTGCACCACCACCGGCCGGCGCACGCCGCGCAGCGCCCGGGCGAGCAGCACGAAGCCCTCGGCCGCGCCGGCGGTCAGCAGCACCTCGGCCGGCGGGCGGGCGTGCCGGGCCGCGACGGCGGCCCGCGCCGGCCCCGGGTCGGGGTACGCGGCGAGGTCGCCGAGCGCGGCGGTGATCGGATCGGCCAGCCAGTCGGGCATGGCGTCGCGCCGCACGTTGACGGCGAGGTCGACCAGCCCCGGCCCCACCTCGGCGTCGCCGTGGTGGGTGAGGTCGGGCTCGCCCCCGGTGGGCTCGGTTCCTGGGAGGGTCTCGGTCGGCTGACCACGCATGTCCGCGATCCTGCCGGGAAGGTGGCGCGCGGGACAGCGGATCCCGGCGTGGGCCGCGTCACCACACGGGCGTTTATGAATATTTCTCAAGTACGAATCGGAAATGTCATAACTTGAGCTGGTGAGCAATCGACCCCTTGCTGCCGCTGGTCGTCTCGTTCCCCTCCTCCGCGCCGGACTGATCGCCGGCATCGTCGTCGCCGCCGTGGCGTACCCGGTGGCCGCCGCCACCGGCCTCGGCGCCAAGGTCACGGCGCACGCCATGGAACACAAGACCAAGATCCTCACCACCGCGCTGCCGGCCGAGACGTCGTACGTCTACGCGCCGGACGGCAGGACGGTGCTGACGATGTTCTACGAGGAGTACCGGCAGTACACGAAGCTGGCCGACATCTCGCCGAACATGCAGCAGGCGATCGTCGCCGCCGAGGACAACCGCTTCTACCAGCACCGGGGCGTCGACCCGAAGGGCGTCGCCCGCGCCTTCGTGGCGAACGCCCGCTCCAGCGGCGTCTCCCAGGGCGCCTCCACCCTCACCATGCAGTACGTGCGGATGGCGCTGCGGGACAGCGCGAAGACGCCGAAGGAGGTGCAGGAGGCCACCCAGCAGACCAGCCTGCGCAAGGTCCGCGAGATGCGGATGGCGATGGACCTGGAGAAGGAGCTGAGCAAGGAGCAGATCCTGGAGCGCTACCTCAACTCCGCGTACTTCGGGCACCGCGCGTACGGCATCTACGCGGCCAGCGAGATCTTCTTCTCCAAGGCCCCCCGGGACCTCAGCCCCGTCGAGGCGGCCACCCTCGCCGGCCTGGTCAAGTCCCCCTCCGAGTACGACCCGGCCAGCTCCGACCAGAAGGACGCCACCGGCCGGCGCAACTACGTGCTCGACCGGATGGCCCAGCTCGGCTACCTCTCGCCGGACGCCGTCGCGCAGGCGAAGACCGAGCCGATCCGGCTGAAGCTGACCTACCCGCCGAACGACTGCGCCGCCGTGCCCGAGAAGTGGAACAGCTGGGGCTTCGCCTGCGACTACCTGAAGAACTGGTGGAGCGCGCAGCCCGCGTTCGGCGAGAACCGGCTGGAGCGGATGGACAAGCTGCGCCGGGGCGGCTACCGGATCGTGCTCAGCATGGACCCGAAGATCCAGGAGGCCGCCGAGAAGAACGTCGGCGCCAAGGAGAACACCGGCAGCCCGTTCGCCAACGGCATCGTGGTCTCCGAGCCCGGCACCGGCCGGGTCAAGGCGATGGCGGTGAACCGGACGTACTCGCTGGACCTGAGCCAGAACGGGCAGAGTTCCAACCCCGAGGCCGGGCCGAAGGTCAAGGCGAACTACCCGAACACCGTGGCGCCCCTGCTGGGCGGCGGCGACCTGCCGGGCTACCAGGCCGGCTCGACGTTCAAGATGTTCCCGATGCTGGCCGCGCTGGACGCGGGCATGCCGCTGTCCACCTCGTTCAACGCCCCGCACCGGTACCGCTCCGAGGTCTACGACGGCTGGGCGCCGTCCAACGCCAGCGGCGCGATGAGCGGCAACCAGACCATGTGGTCCGGCTTCGGCAAGTCGGTCAACACGTACTTCGTGTGGCTGGAGGAGCAGGTCGGCGCGGACAAGGCGGTCCACCTCGCCGAGCAGCTCGGGCTGCGCTGGCGCACCGACGTCGACAAGGAACAGGCGTCCCCGGCCAAGGTCAAGAAGTGGGGCGCGTTCACCCTCGGCGTCTCCGACGCCACGCCGCTGGAGATGGCCAACGCGTACGCCGCGATCGCCGCGGACGGCCGCTACTGCGAGGCGATCCCGGTGCAGGCGATCTACAACCGCGACGGCACGCCGACCACCTGGAAGACGGCCTCCGGGATCGAACGCGAGGTCGCCAAGCCCCGCTGCCGGCAGGTGGTGAACGCCGACGCCGCCCGCGCCGCCACCGACGCCGCCCGCTGCCCGACCGGCGACACCCCGGCGCGCGGGAGCTGCGGCGGCTGGTCGACCGCGGACAGCGTGCGGGGCACCGTGGGCCGCCCGGTGGCGGGCAAGACGGGCACCACCGACAGCACCCGGTCGGCCTGGTTCGTCGGTTACACCCCGGAGCTGGCGGCGGCGAGCTTCATCTCCGACCCGGACAACCCGTTCAACGCGGTCGGCGACGGCCAGTCCCAGATCCCGATCAAGGCGGTGGCGCAGACCCTCCGCGACGGCCTCAAGGGCCAGCCCACCCGCCAGTTCACCCCGCCCTCGGACCGCATGGTCGGCTGAGCCGGGGAGCTCCGCCGGCCTCCTCTGATCGCCGTGCCGCCCGAGAGGGCCGGCGGCTCAGCGGAGGTCGGCGGAGACGAGGGACCAGACCTCCAGGTCGACCCGGCCGCCGCGGACGAAGCCGGCGTTGCGCAGCAGGCCCTCGTAGCTGAACCCGGCCTTCTCGGCCACCCGGCGGGAGGCCAGGTTGCCGGGGGCGACCCGCAGCTCGACGCGCTGGAAGCCGTGTTCGAGGATCAGCGCGATGGCGAGCGCGTCGACCGCCTCGGCCGCCAGGCCGAAGCCCCGCGCGTGCGCCGCCATCGCGTAGGAGACCTCGGTGCACCGGGCGCCCCAGTCGGTGCGCCGGGTCCACAGGCAGCCCACCACCCGGTCGTCCTCGCGGCGTACCACCGCGTAGTGGTCGCCGTCGCCGCTGTCGCGCCGCTGCCGCGCCAGGTCGGTGCACCAGGCCAGCCCGTCGATCCGGCCGGAGGTGTCGGCCAGCGGCAGCCACCGCTGGGTCTGCCGGTCGGCGAAGACCTCGTCGGCCGCCGCCGCGTCGGCCCCGGTCAGCGCGCGTACCTCGGTGCGGGGCGTGGAGACCGTCAGCGCCGGGAAGCGGCGGACCGCCACCTGGCCGATCACGCCGGCACCCCGTGGGGCCGGGCGGTCGCGGGGTCGGCCGCCGCCCGCGCCGCCGCGTCGACCAGCCGGGCCGCCAGCTGCGGGTACGCCGCCCAGTGCAGGGTGAGCTGCGAGGCGTGCACGCCCCGCCAGACGAAGCCCTCGGGCGCCCCGCCGTCCCAACTCCACGCCGGCCGCGCCCCGGCGCGCGGGGTGAGCAAGCTGCCGTGCTCCTTGTGCCCCGCCACCACCGTGCCCGCCGGCCCCACGAGGCTGTCGGTCAGCGCGGTCGCCTCCCGGTAGCCCACCACCAGGCCGTCGCGGCGGGTCGCCACCGCGTCGAGCACGCCGCACATGGGCAGCCCGTCCAGTTCCCGGGCCAGCCAGAGCAGGCCGGCGCCCTCGGCGACGACGGGCCGCCCGGTGCGGGCCAGCTCGGCGACCGCGATGCAGAGCCGGCGGTTGGCGGAGAGCTGCCCGGCGTACGACTCGGGCAGCCCGCCGCCGACGACCAGCCCGCCGGTGGCGGCGGGCAGCGCCTCGTCGTGCAGCGGGTCGACCGTCACCACCTCGGCGCCGGCCGCCCGGAGCAGCTCGGCGGTCTCGGCGTGGCTGTAGCTGCCGCCCGGCGCACCGGCGACCGCGACGACCGGGCGCGACCCGGCGGTCTCCCGCCCCACCTCCGGCGCCCAGGGCGGCGCGGGCAGCGGCGGGGCGGAGCGGGCCAGGCCCAGCAGCCGGTCCAGCTCGACGGTGGCGGCGACCGCCTCGCCGAGCCGGCGGACCGCGCGGGTGGCCTCCCCGGTGCGGGCGAGCGCGGGCACCGCCCCGTACCGGCGGGCGGGCAGCACGGACGGCAGGTCCTGGCGACGCAGCGCGCCGTAGACCGGCACCCCGATGTCGTCGAGCGCCTCGCGCAGCAGCTCCTCGTGCCGGGCGGACGCCACCCGGTTGAGGATCACCCCGCCGAGCCAGAGCTGCTCGTCGTACGACCGGAAGCCGTGCACCAGGGCGGCCACCGACTGTCCCGTCGCGGCGACGTCGACCACCAGCACGACCGGGCTGCGCAGCGCGGTGGCCACGGCGGCCGTCGACTCGCTCTCCGGGCGGCCGGCGAGGCTGTCGTACAGCCCCATGCTGCCCTGCACCACCGCGAGCCCGGCGCCGGCCGCGCCGTGGCCGACGAGCGGGGCGATCCGGTCGGCGCCGACCAGCCGGGGATCGAGGGTCCGACCGGGGCGGCCGGCGGCCAGCCCGAGGTACGCGGCGTCGACGTGGTCGGGGCCGACCTTGAATCCGGCGACGTCCAGGCCCCGGTCGGCGAACGCGGCGAGCAGCCCGATCGCCAGCGCGTTCTTGCCGTGGCCGGAGGACGGCGCGCTGAGCACCAGGCGCGGCACGACGGTCATCATCGACTCCCTGCGGGGCGGCTGGGGACCTGCGGCGGGCCGACCGCGCGGTCCGCCCGCGTGACGATAGCCCAACCGACCGGCGGGTGACCGCCGCCGAACGGCCCCTGTCGGCGCGCGGCCGGGCGGACCCGGCGGCGGCCCGCCCGGGCCCGGAGGGGGGCTGTCGGAGCGAGTGCCTCCGGTCACAGGGGTAGCCTCGTGGGCGTGTACCGGTTCCTGCTGACGCCGCGCTGGCTGGGCATTCTCGTGCTGACCCTGGTCGCCGCGGCGGTGATGGTGCTGCTCGGCAACTGGCAGCTGGACCGCTACCACGGCCGCACGGAGATCAACCAGCGGATCGACGCCGGCCTGCGGATGGACCCGGTGCCGCTGCGTGACGTGCTGCCCGCCCCGACCGGCGGCAGCGGCACGGCCGGCCCCGCTCCCGCCGCGGAGAGGGCCTGGACCAAGGTCACCGTGACCGGCCGCTACGACCCGGCGAACGTGGTCCTGGTCCGGGGGCGCTCGGTGGACCGCACGGTCGGCTTCGAGGTGGTCACCCCGCTCGTGCTGGCCGACGGCACGGCCGTGCTGGTGGACCGGGGCTGGATCCCGCCGGCCCGGGGTGGCGACGCGACCGTCCAGCCGGACGTGCCGGCCCTCCCGACCGGCGAGGTCACCGTGACGGGGCGGGTGCACCTGAGCGAGAGCGGCTCGGTCGCCGTGACCCGGCGTGACGGCAAGCTGGAGACCCGGCGGATCGGCGTGCCCCGGCTGGCCCGGGAGCTGCCCTACCCGGTGCACGGGGCGTACCTACTGCTGGACGAGCAGGCCCCGGCCGAAGACCCCGCCTTCAAGGACGTGCCGGTCGGATACACCAACAACTGGCAGAACTTCGGCTACGTCGTGCAGTGGTGGATCTTCGCCGTCATGACCCTGTTCGGCTACGGCTGGGTGGCCCGCCGGGAGGCCCGCCGGCTGGCGGGCGTGGGGCCGCGGGGGCCCGTCGACCGGGCCGCCGAGCCCGCGGCGCAGGGCGCCGCCTGACCGTCCTCGCCGGCCGGGCCCGCCCGCCCGCTCAGCCGGTGACGCGACCGGCGTGGATGGCGCGTACGGCGTCGATGGTGTCGGCCTCCGCCGCCGTCTTGTCGTCGCGGTAGCGCACCACCCGGGCGAAGCGCAGCGCCATCCCGCCCGGGTAGCGGGAGCTGGTCTGCACCCCGTCGAAGGCGATCTCGACCACCTGCTCGGGGCGGACCCGCACCACCCAGTCGCCGCGCTCGACGGCGAGGCCGAGGAAGCGCTCGGTCTGCCAGCGCAGCAGCTCGTCGGTGAGGCCCTTGAACGTCTTGCCGAGCATCACGAAGTCGCCGGTGCGCGGGTCGCGGGCCCCGAGGTGCAGGTTGGACAGCCAGCCCTGACGCCGGCCGCTGCCCCACTCCACCGCCAGCACCACCAGGTCGAGGGTGTGCCGGGGCTTCACCTTCACCCAGGCGGCGCCCCGCCGGCCGGCGTCGTAGGGGGCGTCGGGTGCCTTCACGACGACCCCCTCCTGGCCGGCGTCGATGGCGGCGGCGAACGCCTCGCCGGCCCGCTCGGGACCGTCGACCTCCATCCGGCCGACCAGCAGCGGGGCGTCGACCGCGGCGTCGAGCGCGGCCCACCGCTCCCGGCCGGGCCGGTCGACCAGGTCGTCGCCGTCGAGGTGGAGCAGGTCGAAGAAGTACGGCGTCAGCACCGTCCCGCCGGTGGCCGCGGCGGCGGCGAGCACGGCCGGTGCGACCGGGGCGCGGCCGGCGCTGCTGGGCGTGGTGCGCCGCGCCGCCCGGCTCGACGTCTGCTGGAAGGGCAGCGGCCGGCCCGTCTCGTCGAGCCCGATCGCCTCCCCGTCGAGCACCAGCTCGCGGGCGGGCAGCGCCCGCACGGCGGCGACCACCTCCGGCACCCGGGCGGTGATGTCGTCCAGGCTGCGGGTGAACACGGCGATGTCGTCGCAGGAGCGGTGCACCTGGATCCGGATGCCGTCGAGCTTCACGTCGACCACGGCGGGGACGCCCGTGGCCGCGAGCGCCTCGTCGACCGAGGGCGCGCTCTGGGCCAGCATCGGCGCGAGCGGGCGGCCGACCTGGAGGCCGAAGGCGGCCAGCGCCGGCGCGCCCCCGTCGAGCGCGGCGACCGCGACCGCGCGCAGGTCGCCGGCGAGCAGCAGCGCCCGGCGTACGGCGGCGACCGGCACGTCGGCGGCCCGGGCCACCGCGTCGGCGAGCAGCCCCGCCTGCGCGCCCTGGCGCAGCTCACCGCTGAACAGGCCGGTCAGCAGCCGCTGCTCCTCGGCGGTGGCGGCGGCGTAGAGCGCGCCCAACAGCGCCCGGCGGCGGGCCTGGGAACCCGGCCCGTGCACGGACGCGATCTCGTCGACGGCCGCGTCGACGGCCGCCACGGTCAGGGTCGGCTCGGCGGCCGGCGGCGGCAGGTCACGCAGGCTCGCCCAGCCCACCCCGGTCTGCCGCTGGCGCAGCTCGCCGGCCAGCCAGCCGGCGCCCGCCGGGACCTCGGGCGGGTCGAGCGCCCGCAACGCGGCGGCGAGCAGCTCCACCTTGGCCCGTCGGGCCCGGGTGGCGCCGACGGCGGCGGAGGTGGCTGCCAGGTCGAGGAACCGCACGGGCTCCATCCTGCCAGCCACCTCCGACACGACCCGGGCATTGCCGTGCCCCGACCGCCGGCAGACACCGCCCGGTCAGGGATGGGCGCCGCCGCGCTCGCGGTGGCGCTCCCTGCCTGGACGCTGAGCGGGTCAGGCCGAGACGGGTTCCTCGATGCGCAGGCCGCGGGCGCGGATCTCCTCGGCGACCCGGGAGAGCCCTCTGTCGAGCGCGACCAGCGCGGCGGACAGCTCGCCGAGCTGTTCCTTGAGCGTGTCCTCGGACCACGCGGAGACGTCGACGTCCCCCAGTGCGCTGACGGCGGCCTCGAGCCGGCCCATCACCTCGTTCGTACGCATGTTCGAGAGGCTATAACAACCGTGCGGCCGACACACCGCAAACTCCCACTTCGACCGCGAAGTTACGGTTCCGACACCTAACGCCCGTCGACGCCCGCCTCGGCGACCTTCTTGAGCAGCAGCGCCTCGGCCAGGCAGACCCGGGCGAACTCCCCGAGGTGCAGGCTCTCGTTCGGGCCGTGCGCCCGGGCGTGCGGGTCCTCCACGCCGGTCACCAGGATCGCCGCGCGCGGGAACATCTCCTGGAAGGTGGCGATGAACGGGATCGAGCCGCCGATGCCGAGGTCCACGGGGTCGGTGCCGTCCCAGGCGGTCCGGAACGCCGATCGGGCCGCGTCGAACATCGGGCCGGACGCGTCGATGACGCACGGGTTGCCGTCGTGCTCGAAGGTGATGGTCACCCGCGCGCCCCACGGCGCGTGCTTCTCCAAGTGGGCGCGCAGGGCCGCGTACGCCCGCTTCGGGTCGTCGCCCGGCGCCAGCCGTACGCTCAGCTTGGCCTTCGCGGTGGGAACGAGGGCGTTCGGCGCCTCGGCGGTGGCCGGGGCGTCGATGCCGAGCACCGCGAGGGCGGGCTTGGTCCAGAGCCGGTCGGTGATCCGCCCGGTGCCGATGAGGCCCACGCCCTCGGCCAGCCCGGCCTCGGCGCGGAACCGGTCCTCGGGGTAGTCGACGCTCGCGCCCTCCCGGCCGACCAGCCCGTCGACGGCCACGTCGCCGGCGTCGGTGTGCAGGGTGGCCAGCAGCCGCACCAGGGCGGTCAGCGCGTCCGGCACCGCGCCGCCGAACATGCCGCTGTGCACGGCGTGGTCGAGGGTGCGCACCTCCACGAAGCAGTTGACGATGCCGCGCAGGGAGGTGGTCAGCGCCGGTACGCCGATGTCCCAGTTGGCGGAGTCGGCGATCACGATGACGTCCGAGGCGATCTCGTCGCGGTGCTCGGCGAGCAGCCGCTCCAGCGAGTCGGAGCCGTACTCCTCCTCGCCCTCGATGAAGAGCACCACGCCGACCGGCAGCGCGTCACCGTACGCGCGCAGCGCCGCCACGTGCGCCATGATGCCGGCCTTGTCGTCGGCGGCGCCCCGGCCGTAGAGCCGGCCGTCCCGCTCCACCGGCTCGAACGGGTCCGACTCCCACAGCGTCAGGTCGCCGACCGGCTGCACGTCGTGGTGGGCGTAGAGCAGCACCGTCGGCGCCCCGGGCGGGGCCGCCTTCTTCCCGATGACCGCCGGCTGGCCACCGGAGCGCACGATCTCGACGTCGAGGCCGCAGCCGCGCAGCAGCTCGGCCACCGCCTCGGCGGAACGCTCCACGTGCGAGTGGTCGAAGCCCTCGAACGCGATGCCGGGGATGCGGACGAGGCGTTCCAGGTCGGCGCGGACCCCGGGCAGCTCCCGCTCGACGGCGGCCCGGACCTCGGACTCGGACATGATCGGTGTGGTCATGACCGGCATCGTATGCCGGCCTTACCGACCGCACCGCCCGAGCCCGGCGCGACGGGCGGGTCCGGGCCTGGCCGGCGCTTCAGCGACGGCGCACGCGGCAACTGTTCGCGACGTCGCGCCGCCCGACGGGCTCAGCGCCGGCGCACGTAGTAGCGGTCGGCGTCGTGCGGCAGGCCCGGGGCGCCGTCGACCACCAGGTCCGCCCGCGCCTCCGTGCCGTCGGCGGCGAAGTGCGCCCGCTCGCCGAGATGCCAGCGGCGCAGTTCCGGCAGGATCCCGGGGCCGTCGCGCTCGAGCGCCCGGGCCAGCCGCAGCGGCGCCGGGGCGGTGACGAAGACGGCCAGGGTCAGGTCCGCGGCCGCAGCGGCCCGCGCCGCGCTCACCCCCTCGACGAGCAGCACCGGCACGACCGGGACCGGCACCGGGCGCGGCAGGAAGGCCCGGCGCACCCAGCTGTACCGGCGGTACGCCCCCGGCCGACCGGCGCGCAGCGGCCCGAGCACCCACTCCTCCAGTCGGGGCCAGAAGGTGAGCTGGTCGTCCCAGCCGTCGAGCAGGTCGTCGGTGTGCACCACCGCCGGCGGGCCGCCGCCGGGCAGGGCGGCGAGGGCGTCCGCGAGCCGCGCCGCGAACACGCTCTTGCCCGCGCCGCTCGGCCCGTCCACCGCCACCAGCCGGGTCCGTCCCAACCGCGCCGGGCTGGCGAGCACCCGCCGGGCCAGCCGGTCGTACGCCTCGACCACCGCCACCGCCACGTGGCCGACGGTAACCAGGCCGGATCCCCGGCCGCCGGGCGGGCCGGGCGGCGGGAAGCCCGGCGTCGGCGGGAAGCCCGGCGTCAACGGGAGGCCGGCGTCGGCGGCTCGCACGGGCACTCCGATCGGGGGTCGCCCGAACGAGCGGTCGTCGGGCGGGCCGAGGCGTTCGTCGGGCGGTACCCGGGACGGGGCGGGATGATCTGCTGGTGTCCCACAGCGTGATGAGTCCGGGCGTTGACGCCCTCCTGGAACAGGCCCGCGCCGGGGTACGCCGGCTGACCCCGCACCAGACCGTCGAGGCGGTCCGTACCGGGGCGTTGCTGGTCGACACCCGCACCGACGTGCAGCGGCGGGAGCAGGGCGACCTCCCCGGCGCCATCGTGATCGACCGGACGGTGCTGGAGTGGCGACTCGACCCGGCCAGCGCGTGGCGGATCCCCGAGGCCACGGGGTACGACCAGCGGATCGTGGTCGTGTGCCGCCAGGGCTACAGCTCCAGCCTCGCGGTCGCGAGTCTGCGGGCGCTCGGGCTGCACCACGCGACCGACATGATCGGTGGCGTGCAGGCGTGGCGCGAGGCGGGGCTGCCCATGTCCGACCGCCCCGCCGACATCCGCCACTGACCCCGACCCCAGTCCCCGCCCGGGTCGCGCCCCCGCCGAGGCCCCGTGCAGCTAGCCGCCACACCAACCCCAGGGCGCGTGCCTCACCCGCCGAACACCGGTGATCAAGAGGTTTGCGTCATGATTCGCGGCTCCATCGGACGCAAACTTCTTGATCAACTCGCGAGCGGGGGGAGGGAGCGGTGCGGCGGTGTGGAGCGAGCGCAGGGGCGCGGGGGCGCGGGGGCGCGGGGGCGCCGAGGGCGCGGGTGCACCAGCGGTGCGGGGGTGCGAGGGCACGGGTGCGCCGGCCGTGCGGGGGCGCAGGGGCGCTGGCGGTGCCGGGGTGCGAGGGCACCGGGGCGCCGGGGCCACCAGGTGCGGCGGCGCGGGTGGATGGGTTTCAGGGGCGGGGTGGGGCGCCGGGTGGGATGAAGGGGAGGCCGGCGGGCGGGCCGGACTCGATGAGGCGCCAGAGGGCGTCGGTGTCGAGGTGCTCCTCGACCAGGTCGCCGAGCAGGTCCAGGGAGCGCTCGCGGGCGGCGGCGAAGACGGTGTCGGGGGCCACCATGAAGCCGGTCCGGCCGGCGAGCCGGGCCACCTCGGTCAGGAACCGGCGGCGGAACGCGTCGGACTCGAAGGCGCCGTGCCAGTGGGTGCCGTGCACGGCACCGACGACCGCACCCTCGCCGCTGCCGTCCGCGCAGGTCAGCAGGGGGGTCAGCGCCGGGTCGGCGTGTGAGACGTACCCGTGGTGGATCTCGTAGCCGCGAACCGGGACGTCGCCGGCGGTGCCGGCCGACTGGCGGACGGTCTTGCGCGGGTCGAAGGTGACCTCGATCGGCAGCAGGCCCAGCCCCGGCACGCTCCCCTGCCGGCTCTCCACCGGGTCATGGATCGCCCGGGCCAGCATCTGGAAGCCGCCGCAGATGCCGAGCAGCGGCCTGCCCGCCGCCGCGTGGGCCAGGACGGCGTCGGCCAGGCCGGTCTGCCGCAGCCAGGCCAGGTCGGCCACGGTCGACTTCGAGCCGGGCAGTACGACCAGGTCGGCGGCGGCCAGTTCGGCCGGCTCGACGGTCAGCCGGACCCGTACGCCCGGCTCGGTGGCGAGCGCCTCGACGTCGGTGGCGTTGCTGATCCGGGGCAGCCGGACCACGGCCACGTCCAGCCAGTCGGTGCCGCGCGGGGCGGCCGGTCGGCCGAGCACCCGGCCGTAGGCGAGCGAGTCCTCGGCGTCGAGCCAGAGGTCGAGCGCCCAGGGCAGCACCCCGTACGTCGGCCGGCCCGTGACCTGGCGCAGCATGTCCAGCCCCGGCCGGAGGAGCCCGAGGTCGCCCCGGAACTTGTTGATCACGAAGCCGGCGATCAGCGCCTGGTCGGCCGGGTCCAGCAGGGCGACGGTGCCGAACATCGAGGCGAAGACCCCACCCCGGTCGATGTCGCCGACCACGATCGTGGGCAGGCCGGCGTGCCGGGCCAGGCCCATGTTCACGTAGTCGCCCGCGCGCAGGTTGATCTCCGCCGGACTACCGGCGCCTTCACAGATCACGACGTCGTACGCGGCCCGCAACTCGGCTAGCGCCGCGTACGCCGTCTCGGCGAGCCGGGGACGCAGCTCGCGGAAGTTGCCCGCGGTGACCGTGTCGACCGCCTTCCCGAGCAGCACCACCTGGCTGGCCAGGTCACTGCCCGGCTTGAGCAGCACCGGGTTGAACCGCAGGTCGGGGGCGAGCCCGCAGGCGGCGGCCTGCATCGCCTGCGCCCGCCCGATCTCGCCGCCCCGGCCGTCCGGGCCGACGACGACGGCGGAGTTGTTGGACATGTTCTGCGCCTTGAACGGCGCCACCTGCACACCCCGGCGGTGCAGCCAGCGGCAGATGCCGGCGGTGAGCACGCTCTTGCCGGCATCGGAGGTGGTGCCGGCGACCAGCAGGCCGCCGCTCACCGCTGGCTCCCCCGCCCCGCTGACGCCACGACGCTCCCGACGACGGGCCGACCGACGACGGGCCGGCCGACGCCGACGCGCCCGAGGACTCCCCGCCCGAGGAGGCGCTGTGGGAGGACACGCTGTCGGAGGACGCGCTGCCCGAGGACATCACAGTGCACGGCCCGGCGGCCGACGGCGCCCACCAGCCGACCGAGGGTCAGCGGGTACGCGGCGGCCAGCCCGAGCGCGGCCAGCCCGACCGCGCCCGAGATCCGGGCGGCCCGCTTGAGGTGCCGCGCCTCGGGCCGGGGGCCGTCGCCGAGGAACGGGCGCACCTCGGAGCGCCCGAAGTAGACGTTGCGCCCGCCCAGCCGTACGCCGAGGGCGCCGGCCATCGCCGCCTCGCACTGCCCGGCGTTGGGGCTGGGGTGGTCATTGCGGTCCCGGCGCCACACGCGCCACGCCCGCTCCCGGTCGCCGTGCGCGATCGGCGCGACCGCGACGGTGAGCAGGCCCGTCAGTCGCGCGGGCGCCAGGTTGAGCAGGTCGTCGAGGCGGGCGGCGGGAGTGCCGAACCGGGCGTAGCGCGGCGAGCGGTGGCCCACCATCGCGTCGAGGGTGTTCGCCGCGCGGTACCCGAGCAGGCCGGGCAGCCCCGCGACGGCGCCCCACAGCAGCGGGGCGACGACCGCGTCCGAGGTGTTCTCGGCGACCGACTCCACGGTGGCGCGGGCCAGCTCGGGCTCGTCGAGCGCGGACGGGTCCCGGCCGCAGAGGTGGCCGAGCCGCTGCCGGGCCGCCGGGAGGTCGCCGGCGCGCAGCGCACGCCCCATCACGGTGGCCTCGTGCCGCAGGGTGCGCCCACCCAGCACCGTCCAGGTACCGGCGGCGACCAGGGCCGCCCGGGCCACCGGCCGACGTCGGGTGGCGACCGTGGCGGCCACCCCGAGCAGCACCGGCGCGCCGACCGCCAGCGCGGTGAACGCCGCTCCGGCAAGTCGCTCCGGGCGGTACAGCCGCCGCTCCAGTGCCCCGGCGGCGCGGCCGAAGCCGGCCACGGGGTGGTACCGGCGAGGGTCGCCGAGGAGCGCGTCGAGGGCGTACCCCGCGACCAGTCCCGCCGCAGTCGCCACCGGCGTTGCCTGTCGCACCCGCCACCACCTCCGGCCGGCCAGCCTAGCCGAGCGCCCACCCGTCCCCACCCGAGAACCCGACCACCCGCGCCCTGTCCGTCGCCGTCCCCGATCGCCCCGGACCGTGCCCGCCCCCCTGCCTCGCGCCCGCCCGGCCGGCCAGGCGGGCCGAAAGGATCAACGACCACACGGACGGGGGCGGACGGACGCCGGCACGCAGCCCCACGACGCCCGTGATCATTTGACGTCGGCCCGGGCGAGACGACGGCCCACGCCCGGCTGATCCGCAAACGATCACCGCGCGACCGAAGCCGCGATCGGGCAGCGCCCAAGGGTGAGCGTTGGTGGCCCGTACCGGTGGGCGACCTGACCGCCGCGCCCCGAAGCGCCGCCCGCCGGAACGCCACCCGCCAACGCACCGCCCACCGGAGCGCC
The DNA here is from genome assembly GCF_040640035.1 of Micromonospora sp. NPDC023633. NCBI lineage: Bacteria > Bacillati > Actinomycetota > Actinomycetes > Micromonosporales > Micromonosporaceae > Micromonospora > Micromonospora sp. NPDC023633. The sequence goes on from NZ_JBFABB010000003.1 coordinate 65,083, forward strand.
GCGAGCGACACGCGGGGTGACGACGGCACTGCCGGCGCCACCCCGCCCCCGTCGTGTCGCCCGGGCGCGGCCACTCACCCGGGCTGCGGCACCCGGCCCCGCCCCCGTCATGTCGCCCGGACGCGGCCACTCACGCAGGCTGCGGCACCCGCCCCCGCCCCGTCGTGTCGCCCGGACGCGGCCACTCACGCAGGCTGCGGCGCCCGCCCCCGCCCCCGGCGGCCACGGCCGGTCGGGGAGACGCCCGCCCCGACCTCCTCGAACGCCGGGCCCGGCTCTCCCGCCGCCAGGTCGCGCCGGTCACCCCGAGCACCCGGCGCGTCCTGCGAAAGACCGGTCACCGGCGTCGGACCGCCGGCCTCCGGCGACGGGCCGTCGGTGTCCGGCGCGTGGCCGCCCGGCCCTCGGCCCTCCTCCGACCCTCGGCCGTCCCCCGACCCTCGGCTCTCCCCCGGCTCTCGGCCGTTCTCCAGCTCCGGGCCGTCGGGCTCCTCGTCATGGGGGCCGTCCGCCGGGTCGTCGAAGGGGTCGAGCGAGCCGTCGACGGCGGCGTCGGTCGGCAGGGCGCGGCCGGCGGGGTACGCGCCGAAGTCGGGCTCGAAGTCGTCGTCGAGCGGTCGGCGGTCCGGCAGGACGGGGGCATCCTCGTCCGGCACCGGCTCGGTCGCCTCACCGTGCACCCGGTGCTCGGCCTCGGTGTCCTCGACCGTGCTGGTCGTCATCGTCGGCCGGTTGCGCTGGAACCGGCTGCGGCCCCGGGACAGGTCGTGGCCGACGGCGACCGCCTCCAGCTCGTAGAGCGAGCGGTGGTTGCCCGCGTCGTCCGTCCAGTCGCGGGTGTAGAGCCGGCCGCAGACCACCACCGGGTCCCCGACCATCACCGAGGCGGCCACCCCCTCGGCGAGCTTGCGCCAGCAGTTGACCCGGACACGCAGGCTGTTGCCGTCGACCCAGCGCCCGCTGTCGCGGTCGAGCCGGCGGGCGGTCGAGGCGACCTTGAAGTTGGCCACCAGGGTGTTGCTCTGGGTGGTGCGACGCCACTCTGGCGCGGTCAGCACGTTGCCCACGATCGTGACGTAGGTGTCGAACATCGTCCCTCCAGGGGGAGATCGGGCTTGCCATCGCGAGTCGACTCGGTGCCGAGCCTGGGCCCTCGGCCCGGGCGCCGCCAGCACCGCGCGCCGACCTGTGGACAACCGGACCGCCTGTGGACAACAACCTGATCAAGGTCCCGGTGTGCTAGGGCCGGGCGGCCCTGGGGAGCCCGCGCGATTCGGCTCGATGATCGTGTGACCGGCCGCCGCCACGGACGGGGCGACACGTCACGTTCCGGACGGAGCGCGGCGGGGTATGGATTCGATCAACCGCACCGCCGACAGCACGACGAACGAGAGGTCAGCGATCATGAAGATGACCAGCACCGCAGCCGCCACCGTCTCCGGCGAGGCGCGGCGATGAGCGCCGTCGCCAACCCGGCCACCGTGGCGGAGTGCCTGCGGGTCGGCGCGGGGTTCTCCCAGGGCGACCGGAACTGGATCGCGGAGCAGTTCGCCACGCTCGACTCCCGGCTGGCCGGGTTCCACGCCGACGCCACCGAGCTGGAGGTGTCGGTCAAGGACCGGGAGGCCAAGGGTCAGAAGGTCACCCTGGAGTGCTGGATCGCCGGCCGCCAGAAGATCGTCACCACCTCGGCCGAGGAGGACCTGCACGCCGCGCTCAACGACGTCCGGGACGACCTGCGGCGACGACTCAACGACGCGAAGACCAAGCAGGAGCCGCGGCACAACAAGCACCTGCGCGACGTACCCCCGCCGGCCGCCGAGCTCGAGCCCGACACCGACCCGGCCCGCGCCGAGGCGGAGACCGTCTGACGCGTGCGCCCGAGGCCCCGTCCGCCGGGTGCGGGCGGGCGGGGCCGGGCAGCGCCCAGAGCTACCGCCCGGTAGCTTCCCGGCGTACCGTCGGGGTCGTGGAACCGGACCTGCTGGGCCCGCCGTACGAGCGGGAGACGATCGACCTGGGCACCGACGACGAGGGGCCGGTGGTCGCCACCCTCGTCCGTCGCCGGGCCGACCGCCCGACGGGGCGGGCCGTGCTCTACGTGCACGGCTTCACCGACTACTTCTTCCAGAGCCACCTCGGCGACTTCTTCGCCGAGCGGGGTTGGGACTTCTACGCCCTGGACCTGCGCAAGTACGGTCGCAGCCTGCGGCCGCACCAGACGCCGAACTTCTGCCGCGACCTCAGCGACTACTTCCCCGAGCTGGACGCCGCCGCGAGGATCATCCGCGAGGACGACGGGCACGACACGCTGCTCGCGATGGGCCACTCCACCGGCGGGCTGATCATGCCGCTCTGGGCGCACGCCCGCCGCGACGCCGGCATCATCGACGGGCTCTTCCTGAACAGCCCCTTCTTCGACATCAACGCCCCGTGGCTGGTGCGCCGCCCCCTCGCCGCCGCCGTCGGCCAACTGGGTCGCCGGGCGCCGCGCCGGGTGCTGCCGTTCGGGCTGGGCACGGTCTACAGCGAGAGCCTCCACGCCGAGCACCACGGCGAGTGGACCTACGACCTGGCCTGGAAGCCGCTCGCCGGGTTCCCCGTCCGGGCCGGCTGGCTCAACGCCGTCCGCACCGCCCAGCGGCAGCTCCGCGCCGGCCTGGACATCCAGGTGCCGGTGCTGCTCGCCTGCTCGACCCGCTCGTTCAAGGGCACGAAGTGGCACGAGTCGGCCGCTCTCGCCGACGCCGTCCTAGACGTCGAGCACATGGTCCGCTGGGCGCCCCGCCTCGGCCGGCACGTCACCGTGGCGCGCTTCGACGGCGGCATGCACGACCTCACGCTCTCCGGCCCCGCCGTACGCGAGAAGGTCTTCGCAGAGGTCGGACGCTGGGCCGACGCGTTCTTCGACGCCGGGCCGACGGTCCGCGCCGGGGAGCGCCCACCGGCGAGCCGGCAGCCGGCGGACGAGGCCGACCCGGCGACCGCCCCCGCGCAGGGCGGCTGAGCGCCCACCGCCGGCCGCGCGCCGCGCCGCCGGCCTCACGCCCCGTCAACGGCCGCCCGGATGCGGTCGAAGGTGGCCAGCGGGTGGCCGCCGTCGCGGGCCGGCAGGACCAGGCCCAGGCACCGCAGTCCCACCTCGCCGTCGTCGCCGACCTGCACGCCGAACACCGGCGCCCCCACGTAGCCCGTCGGCAGCTCCGCCATGAGCCGGACGCCCCCGCCCACGCGCGCCACCCGCTCGATCGCCACCTCCAGCGGCCGAGCGCCGCCCGCGCCGATGCCGTGGGCGAGCACGACGGCCGAGCCGGGCTCCGCGCCGATCCGGGCGATCGCGTCCCGGTCGGCCGCGATCGCATCCGGCACCTGCTGGGTACGCCACCGCCAGCCCTCCCCGGCGGCGTGCTCGTGCAGCCCGGTGGTGGGCATCACGGCGACACCGGGCTCCTCGTGGTGCCGCCACCGGTCGGCGAGGTCGGACAGGGCCACGGCGTCGGCGGCGACCCCGGCCGGTTCGGTCACGCTCGCCCGCAGCCCGATCTCCCCCGCCCCGGCGTGGGTGAGCGCGTCGGCGGTCAGCAGGTGTTCCCGCCCCTGCCAGGTGAAGAGGAACGCGGTGCCCTCGCCCCGGTCGCCGTCCGCCGCCCCGGCGTCGGTCCGGCGGGTGGGCAGGATCGCACGGCCGAGGAGCTGGCACAGCTCGTAGGCGACGTCGTTCTCGGTGTCCGGGTCAAGCAGCACCAGCCGAGGGTACGACCCGAAGGTCCCTTGGCCGCGCGGACGCCGGAACCCGCGTGACCGGCGCCGGGGTCGCGTGCGACCCTGATCCGCGACGTGGCACGCGACCACCCGATCCACCGGTCACCCGGTGGGCGGCGGTACCCTTCTCGCGCGACACGCACGCGCGCGCCCGTAGCTCAGCGGATAGAGCAGGGGACTTCTAATCCCAAGGCCGCAGGTTCGAATCCTGCCGGGCGCACAGGTACTTCTCTCGGCCGAACGACTCCCGTGGAGCTATTCGTGGAGCCATCGAGCTACTGCCGGGCCCGTGGCAGGCGTCAAGCGGCAACGTGGCGAGATCATGAAGCTCCCCAGCGGGTCACTCCGCGTGAGGGTCTACGCAGGTGTCGACCCGCTCACTGGCAAGCGGCACTACCTCACCGAGACGGTCCCGGCCGGTCGGACCGCCGAACGAGAGGCGGAGAAGGTACGGACCCGCTTCCTCAACGAGGTTGACGAGAAGCGCAGCCCACGCACCCGAGCGACGCTGAACCAACTGCTCGACAAGTGGTTGGATGTCGCCGACATCGAGCCGACCACCCGCATGGGCTACGAGAACAAGCTGAACAAGCACGTACGGCCGGTGCTCGGCAAACTGGCGCTGACCCGGCTCGACGCCGAGACGTTGGAGTCGTTCTACGCGAGCCTGCGCCGCTGCCGCGACTGGTGCGGCGGCAAGGCGTACGTGAAGCACCGCATGGAGGGCGAGCACACCTGCACCGCGAAGTGCCGGCCGCACGTCTGCAAGCCGCTCAGCCCGTCGTCAGTGCGGCAAATCCACTGGATCCTCAGTGGCGCCCTCAGTCGCGCCGTCCGGTGGCGCTGGATCGCCGTCAACCCTGCGGGACAGGCCGAGCCACCCGCGCCGCCACACCCCGACCCGCAGCCGCCGAATCCGGCCGACGCCGCGCGCATCGTCAACGAGGCGTGGCGCGACCCTGATTGGGGCGCGCTGGTCTGGCTCGCCATGACGACCGGCGCCCGGCGCGGCGAGCTGTGCGCGCTGCGCTGGCAGCATCTCGACCTGGGCGCCGGTGTGCTGACGCTGCGGCGCAGCTCCTACCTGGACGCGGACGGCGAGCTGCGGGAGAAGGACACCAAGACGCACCAGCAGCGGCGGGTGGCACTCGACCCGGAGACGATCGAAGTGCTGCGCGAGCTACACGGCCGGTACCTCGACCGCCTGGCGCAGCTCGACGCCGAGGCCGACGCCGCTGATTACGTCTTCTCCCCCGAACCAGACAACAGCCGTGGCTACCGGCCCGACACCATCACCCAGCGGTATGGCCGGCTCGCCACCCGGCTCGGCATCAGCAGCCACATCCACGCCCTGCGCCACTACTCGGCGACTGAGCTGATCAACGCGGGTGTCGACGTACGGACGGTCGCCGGCCAGCTTGGTCATGGTGGCGGCGGAACAACCACGCTCAGGGTCTACGCAGCCTGGCTATCGGAGTCGGACCAGCGTGCGGCCGGGACGCTGGCCGCTCGGATGCCACCGCGCCCGGTCGCGCCGACGCAGCGCACGGTGGCAAGCAGTCCGTATCAGAGGATCGCCGCCGAGGTGCGCGAGCAGATCACGGCCGGTCGGCTACGGCCCGGCGACCAGCTCCCGGCAGTTGCTGAGCTGGCTTCAACGCATGGTGTTTCGATCGGAACCGCTCACCGCGCCGTGGCGCTGCTGACTGCCGAGGGCTTGGTGAATGTTGTCCGAGGTCGCCGGGCAATCGGCACACACTCTCATCTGCAACGGTGACACCCGCATTACGAGATCAAGTTGCCTACCCCGACCACCTGCGTAGACCGGGGTCTAGCAGCGGAAACGGCTCTCGACATCTCACACCGCTCCCCTGCCGTCCGTCGCCCTCTTGGGGACTGAATGCGGACTGCCAGCACCAGGAGTGGCCTTGGGGCTAGAAGAAGATCTTGAAGGCTGTACCGGGACGATCCGTGGGGATCGTGAGTGCGCGGGCCCGGCCGGGTGCGTGCACACCCGGCCGGGCCGCGTCAGATCGCCGCTGTGCGGCGTGCGCTCACAGTGCGGGGACGAGGGTGCGCAGCACGGGGGACGTGCCGTCGTGGTGGGTCACGACCGCGTACAGCCGCGTGTCAGCGGCGCCCCAGGCCAGGCCGCGCGGCGCGAGGTCGTTGGTGGCGGTCTCCCGCACCCCGAACTCGTACATCCAGGTCGGCTGGTCGCCGGTCACCTCGTAGCCGAACAGGTCGGTGCCGTCGGCGTTGGGGCTATCCGAGCCGAGCGCGAGCTGACCGGCGGTGGCCACGCCCACGGCGGTGGGGTAGGCGCCGCTCGGGTAGGTGCGCTCGATCGACAGGCCGACGACCGACCTGAGGGTGTGGTACTGCGCGCCGTCGGCGGTCACCAGGTTCGCGCCGTCTGCGGTGACCGCCATGTCCTGCACGATGTTTGGCACGTCGATCGCGCAGGGGCCCGGCCCCCAGCAGATCGGATCCGGTGAGCCGGTGGTGATGTCGTACGTCTTCAGCTGGGTCATGCTGAGGTCGCGGGCCGCGACGACGAGCCTGGTGCCCCAGCCCTCCCGCTCGGAGACCGCGAGCAGCGGCACGCCCTGGACAGTCGGCAGCGAGGTCACGTGAGTGGTGATCACTCCGGTGGTCGGGTCCAGGGCGCTGACGCTGCCGCCGAAGTTCTGCGAGCAGCCGGCGCTGAACCAGAGCTTGCCGACGGCGAGCGCCAGGTCGCCCGGGCAGGCGGCGCCAGTGTCGTACCGCTTGAGTTCCCGCCGCTTCTTGAGGTCGTGGACGGCGATCGCGTTCGCGCCATTGAGCGCGGCGTAGAGGCGGGTGCCGTCCGCGCTGAGGGCGAGCCCCGAGACGCGGGTCTGTCCGTCGATGATCCGCAGGACGGTGCCGTTCTGGTCGGTCACGACGATCCGGTCACCGCCGGCGAGGTACACCTCGTTGTGCGCCGCGTTCACCTGCATGTCGGCATACGAGGACAGCGGAAGCGGGGTGGCCGTGTCCCCGGTGATCCCCGCGGCTGAGGCGGGACCCGCCACGGCGAGCGCCCCTGCCATGGCGATCATCGATGCCAGCACTGAACCGGTCACTGTGCGAAACCGCACGCGCGGTCTCCCTTCGGTCGTCGTCCTCGTGACGCCCGGCGACCCGTTTCGGGCCACTCATAGGCGGGCGACAAGTTTTCGCTTCACCGGATCAAGCGGCCACCCGGCCATGATCGTTACATGATGGACCAATTTCTGAGTCGATGGCTTGTCTGCCGTCGACCCGCAGCGGGATAGCACTGCACTGAGGCGGATCTCCTCTCTCCTCGTCGGGCAGTCGCCAGACCGTCGAGCCTCCCCGGACGGGGACAAGGTGGAGCGCTCTACCGGACGAACGGCCTTGGCCCCGTCCGGGGGGAGGCTGGTAGCCCTTGTGGTGCCCGGCGAGGTGATCCGCGGCGGCATCTCTGAGGAGGGCCGGGGTTCGGGGCGGAGCCCCGAGGTCTTCAAGGTCTTGTGGTCGACCTGCCCGGCCACGCACGGGCCGTTCTCGTCCGCGTCCGCGCCAGCGACGGCCGCGAACACGCCGAGATCCGCGTACGCGTCGCCCTGGCCGACGTCGACCCGGCCGCCCGACGCCAGCTCGGCACCCTGCTCGCCGACCTGCGCGACCTGGTGACCCGCGCCGCCGCGACTCGCCAGCCGCGCCCCGGCCGCGCCGCCGCCTGACTTTCCCTCCCCGACTCACGACAGGAGCACGTCATCGTGACCCGACCGCCCGCACACGACCACGCCGCCGAGCAGGCCGTGATCGGCGCTGCGCTGCTCAACCCGTCCGTCGTCGCCGACCTCGCCGCGACGCTCACGCCGGCCGACTTCCACCGGCCCGCGCACGGCCGACTGTGGGAAACGCTCTGCGCGATGCACGCCGCCGGCGAACCCGTCGACCCGATCGCCCTGGCCGCCCGACTCGCCGCAACCGGCGACCTCGCCAAGGTCGGCGGCGCCCCGTACATCCACACGCTGATTGCCGCCGTGCCCACCACCGCGAACGCAGGCCACTACGCCCGCATCGTCGCCGACCACGCCCGGCGCCGCCAGGTCGCCAACCTCGGCGTCTACTTCGCCGAAAAGGTCGACCAAGGCGCCGACGTTGCCGACATTCTCGCCACCGGCCGCGCGATGCTCGACCACGCCGCCACCGGCACCCAGTGGGCACCGCTGATCCCTCTCGGCGACCGCCGGCACCTCCCCGAGTTCCCGGCCTACGTGCTGCCCGAATGGGTCGCCGAGCACGTCTACGCCGTCGCCGAGTTCACCCAAACCCCCGTCGACCTCGCCGGCTGCATCGCCCTGGCCGCCCTGTCCACCGCCGCCGGGGGCCGCGCCGACCCGCCCTCCATGGGAGCGGGCCGCCGCCCGGCCCGCCACGTCAGGCGAACCTTGACGCACATACGGACGCTGGCGGGCCGGGCGGTGGTCTGCTCGGCTTGCCCGGGTCGGTGGCAGGCGGGATGGCCCTGCACCACCACCCAGCCTCACAGGGTCGACTAACAGAGCGTTACTACGCCTCGATACGTCCGCCCCCGTCAACCCGATCAGCACGTGGAGCTATTCGTGGTGCGAAATGCAGGCCACCACGGAAAGGCAGGAACACCAGGGAAGAAGTTTTTGCAGCTAGAGCGCCTGCCGAAACCAGAGACAAAGAGGTTAACGCCACTTCTAATCCCAAGGCCGCAGGTTCGAATCCTGCCGGGCGCACCACCATCGCAGCAGGTCGACGGGCTTGCCGCAGGGCTCTGCCCCCGAACCCCGACCCGATCAGCCGCAGATCACCTTGCCGGGCACCACAAGGGCTACCAGCCGCCCCGGCCGGCAAGGCTGGACGGTCTACGACTGCCCGGCAAGGAGATGGCTCTCCGTGGCCGTCGCATGTACCCGTGGCGCAGGGCTCGCGCGTCCCCTGCGGTCAGGCCGCATCAGGTGTCGAAAGGCGGGATTCGCCAAACGGTCGCAGAGAAGGACTTCCCGTCCCAGACGTCAGCAGCGAACACATCCTCTGCGACACCCAGCGTCGTCTCCACCTCAACGTCGCCGGCTTCTGACGGTGGATTCAGGCTGATCCACGCTAGAGGGCTGAGCTCGCCGGAGCACAGCAGCATCCCATGCTCGGAGGTTTTCACGAGGACCCGCTGGTCGCTGAGGAAACTTCCGTACAGGTCGAATGCGAAGTTCTCGATTGCCAGATCATCGGCGTGGAGCCGAGCGAAGATACGCCGGCTCGGCCATTCCAGGACGGAAATTTCGTCGTCGAAGCTGGGGTGAGGCATGAGCAGGAGACGATCTCCGGACGGTGCGAAGCTCGCCGCAACCACGTCTTCGGCGACAAGCTCCACCTTGACCCTGTCGCCCAGCACCTGAGCGACATAGATCAAGGTGCCGTCCTGCCCCATACCCGCGTCCAGAACCACCGATCCGTCGTGCGGATGTGGCACGGCGGACACGCCGGCATCCACCGCATCAAGAAGAACGGCCTGGTCAAGGATGTCTACCGAGCTCAGATCCACCAGGTACACCAGATGCTCGCCCTTGGCGTCGTACTCGCGGCCCTGGTATTCAAGTCGTTCGAGTCTCGGCGCGGTGACGAGCAGACGGCCGTTCGGCAGCATCGTTGCGGAATCCGCTGCCGCAACATCGACCGCGACTGCCCGCCCTGCCGTCACGATGATGACCGAACGGGTGTCGGTGACGACGACGGTCATCAGGTCCGGAGTTGCCGCGAGAAGCTTGGCTGTCGGCGGCACGTCCAGGACCAGCCGCCGGATGGGCTGCAACTGTTCGTCCAGCACGCTGACTGCTCCGTCGAGCAAGCGGTACCTGACCACCGGCCCAAGCGACAGCGGCGCAAGATCATGGCCTAGCCGCAGATCTGGGAGTCGACCTATCCGTTCCGCTGCGATCCGATGCACTTGATCATCCTGCCAGCATCGGACGAGTGGCGATCGACCTCGTAGCTCGCTGCCGCACAGCCGAACGCGTGGTCGTACAGCCGAGACAGCTTCCGGGCCCGACGCGGGCCGACCACTACGGACAGGCTGACCAGGGGAAGGTGACCTGACCGCAGCGTGCATCTGCTCACGGGGGTCACCGAGCAGGACGGCCGCCGACGCCGGGACAACCTGGGCGTCTTCCTCACCGAGGAGGCGAGGCGACTGGTCGAGCCCCACGTCGCGAGCTGCTGGGTCGAACCCCTTCCGGTGGTGCTCAGGTCTCAACATCCCGCAGCAAGGGCGGTTGACGTTTTCCGCCGACGTGACGGCGGTGCCGACTGCGGTCCGTCGACCACGGTCATCCCTTCAACGGCACCTGGATCGCCTTCCACTCAGGATGCCCTTGCCAGCGGACCCACAGCTCGCGCGGCCTCTGCGAGGGCCACCAATAGGTGATCTTGAACCGCCTCTCCTGGCCTGGGGCCATCTGAAGAGTCTTCAACTGACCCTTGAAGGAACAACCTCGGCCGATCCGCGACTCGTCGATCTCGACGTTCCGGGCGGTGGCGGTGCCGATGTTGCACAGGGCATAGAGGTAGTGCCCCTTGAACTCGATCCACCAGGCAACGTATGGGGGCTCCTGAGCCAACGCCTCCTGAACCGCCTCGATCTCGGTCGGGGCGTGGCTCGACGCTGACTGTCCGCCGGCCAGCCTCAACGATTCCCGGGCGATAGCTACCTGCTCTTCCGCTGCGGCAGCCTGCCGGACTCCGGCCTGGGCGGAGATCTCGGCCGACCGCGCCGAGGCCCTGGAGGATCTGGCGGAGCTGATGGGGATGATCGTGCCGACTGCGGAGAGTCCAAGGGCGGACCAGGCGGGAGCGTCACCCCAGTCGATGGCCATGGCTGCCAGTATTGCCAGGCCGGTCAACGGTCGGCCGGCAGCGCGTTCGCATCCTGCCGGGCGCACCACAGATGGTCAGCGGAGCCGGACGTCGAGGGTCGGGAAGTCGTACCAGCTCAGTTCGAAGGACGACCCGGCCTCCGGGACCGCCGGGAACACGCCCCAGCTCTCCACCCGCTTGCCGGGCGCGATGCTGAAGGACTCGTCGGGTCGCGTCGTGGTGCACCAGGTGGACTCGGGACGCACGGTCCGGCCGTCCGACAGGACGATCCGTGAGGAGGTCCGGTCGACCTCGACGGTCGGGCAGCTCACCGGCCACGCGACGGATGAGTCGTTGCGGTACGTGAGGTTCAGCCGCAGCTTGCCGCCGGTGGTCTCCGCGCTGACGAGCGTGACGGTCAGCCCCGCCCGGCTGTAGACCAGCTCGTCGAGCGGGTAGGTCCGGGCTGCCGGCTGCGACGACGACGGACCCGAGCCGGTGGCCGCAGAGCCCGCCGGCTGGCCGCCAGTGGTGGCAGCGCCAGTGCTCGCGGCGACCGGCCCGGACGCGGTGGGGTCGACCGGCCCGGATGCGGTGCGGTCGGCCAGGTACCAGCCGCCGAGGGTGCCGACCACGGCGAGGCATGCCGTCACGGCGATGACGGCGAGCAGGCCCACGTACCTCTTCTGCACGGTCGGCTCCCGGCTCGGTGCGGCGACGATGGCGCGAAGGTAGCACCACGGTCCAATGTCGGCGGTACGCCGGAGGCAGGGCGTAGCGTCGGGGCATGGACGTCGACTGGAACGGTGAGCTGCTCGAACAGCTCGACTGGCACTGGCGGGGGCAGGCCCGCCCGCGCCTCGACGGGCTGACCGACGCCGAATACCACTGGGAGCCCGTCCCCGACGCCTGGGGCGTCCGGCCGCGCGGGCGGAGCACCGCCCCGATGGCGCTCGGGCAGGGCGACCACCTGATCGAGTTCGCGTCGCCGCAGCCCGAGCCCGCGCCCGTCACCACGATCGCCTGGCGGCTCGGGCACGTCGTCGTGGGGGTGTTCGGCGCCCGCGTCGCCGCCCACTTCGGCGGTCCCCCGGTGGACTACGGCTCCTTCGCGTACGCCGGCACCGCCGACGCGGCGCTGGCGCAGCTCGACGAGGCGTACGACCGGTGGGTCGCCGGGGTGCGCGGCCTGGGCCGCGAGGGCCTGGCCCGGCCGTGCGGCCCGGCGGAGGGGCCCTACGCGGACCGGTCGCTGGCGACGCTCGTCCTGCACATCAACCGGGAGGCCATCCACCACCTCGCCGAGATCGCGCTGCTGCGCGACCTGCACCTGCGACTCGGCTGACCCCGGCGGGCGACCGCGGGGCACCCGGGCCGGCCCCGGGTGCCATATGCTGCGCCGGTTGTCACGGGGGCACGGGGAGGACCACATGCGACGCTGGTTGGGCGTCACGGCTTCGGCTGCGCTGGTCGCGGCGGCGGTGAGCGGGTGCGGCACGCCGGCCGGCACGGACGGGGACCTGACCGACGACTGGCGGCCGGTGGCCGAGGCCCGCCAGTTCGCGCCGCAGGCCGGCGAGTGCCACGTGGTCGCCGAGCCGTCCGCCTACCTCACCAGCCACCAGCCGGTCGACTGCGCGAAGGCGCACCTGGTCGAGACGTTCCACATCGGCACGTTCACCGGCGACCTCGCCGCCCGCCCGATCCCTCCCCGCGTCGGGTCGGCGGCGATGCGGGGCGCGTTCGCCGAGTGCGACGCCAAGGCCAAGGAGTTCGTCGGCGGCGACTGGCGCGACGCCCGCCTGTCGGTGCAGGTGGCGCCCACGTCGCCGGCCGGCTGGACGGGCGGCAGCAGGTGGTACCGGTGCGACCTGTTCGAGCTCGACGCGGTGAGCGGCGCCAACGGCGACAACGACCGGCCTGTCAACCGGGCGGGCAGCCTGCGGGGCGTGCTGAAGGCGGCCACCCCGCTGCGGTACGGCTGCGCCGAGGCAGACGAGTGGGGACACCTGCTGACGGTGGCGTGCACGAAGGTCCACCGCTACGAGTACGTGGGCGTGTGGACCGCCCCGGACGTGTCCTACGAGGACGCCATGAAGGACGAGAAGGCCGTCCACGCGCAGTGCCGGCCGGTCATCGCCCGCTACGCGAAGGTGCCGGTCGACGGCATGCTCCGCTACCGCACGGGCAGCACGTACCGCTTCCCGTCCGAGGAGGCGTGGGCGCGCGGCGACCGCGGGGTCCGCTGCTGGTACTGGTCCAGCGGGAAGAAGCTGACCCGGTCGATCGCCGGCGGGGGAACGAAGGCCCTGCCGATCAACTGACCGGGCGTCCGCGGGGGCAGCTCGGGCAGGTCACTGTATCTGTCGGCGGTTCAAACCCGCACCGGGAAGGGCTGACGGACCGGCGACACAGCATGCACCGAGGGTGATCACGGGCGGGTGCTCGTGCTATTCTCCGGCGTCGATCTCGCCGCGCGGACCCGATCGGGTCGTTGTCGCAGAAGGACGCCGCTTCCCCGATGCCGGCCGATGCCGCCCCCAGCACGTCGCCGACCACGCTGGACACTCCGGCCGGCGGCGCCTTCGCCCTCATCTTCACCCGGACGCCGGCGCTGCTGCGGCTGACCTGCGGTCTGGTCGGCGCGGTGGTCGCCCTGTCGGTGCGCACCCCGCCCGTCGAGCCGGCGCTGCTGGTTCCGGCCGTGGCGGCGCTGACCGCCTGGTCGGTCTGGTACGCGGTCCGCGCGCTGCGGCACGGCATCGGCGGCGCGCTGCTGGTCGGCGACGTGGCCGCGACCACCGCCGCCTGCCTGGCGATGCCGGTGCTGGTGGCCCCGGAGGTGCTTCCCGGCGAGGTGAGCTGGATCGCGGTGCTGGCCAGCACCACGGTGATCAACGCGCAGTTGAGCGGCGCGGTCCGGTGGTCGGTCCCGGCGGGGCTGCTGGTGACCGTCGCCTACGCGACCGGCGCGCACGCCGCCGGTCAACCCGACGAGGCCGCCGCGCACGCGGCGGCGCTGCTGGTGCAGACGGCCTGTGCCGCGCTGATGACCGCCATCATGCGGCGGCGGATCGACCGGGCCGACGGCGCCTTCGTCGCGCACCAGCGGCTCACCCGGGAGGCGCTGGTCGCCCGGACCGCCCGCGAGGCGGAGCGGCGGCAGAACCGGGACCTGCACGACACGGTGCTGGCCACGCTGACGATGGTCGGGCTCGGCGCGGTCGCCGGTCCGTCCGCCGCGCTGCGCGAGCGGTGTGCCGCCGACCTGCGTACCCTCACCGCGCTGGCCGACGCGCGGACGACTCCCGCCGGGGGGCGGGTGCCGCTGGACGAGCGGCTGCGGGCGGTGCGCGCCCGGTTGCCGGAGCTGCCGGTCACCACCGAGCTGGCGCCCTGCGCGGTGCCGGCGCCGGTGGCGGAGGCGCTCGCCGAGAGCGCGTACGCGGCGTTGTCCAACGTGGCCCGGCACGCGCCCGGCGCGACCGCCGCGCTGCGGCTGGCCCGGGTCGACGGCACCGTCGTGGTCGAGGTCGCCGACGACGGTCCCGGTTTCGACCCGGCCGCCGTCCCGGCGCACCGGTACGGACTGCGCGAGTCCGTACGCGGCCGGACGTCCGCGGTCGGTGGGCGCGCCGAGATCGACTCCCAGCCCGGCGCCGGCACCCGGATCCGGTTGGAGTGGTCCGGTGTCGACTGAGACGACGACCGCGTCGGCGCGGGCGGTGCCGGCAGCGCGTACGCCCGGCGGAGGTCCGCTCCCGGCGGACCCGGCGGCGGCCGTGGCCGCCGCCTCCGACGGGGGCGCACGGATCGTGGCGGTGGTCATCGCGCTGGCCTGGCACGCGGCGATCGCGCTGCCCGCGGCACTGGCCGCGCGGGCGGAACTCGCCGCGCCGGCGGTGGTCCTGGCCGGCTGGCTGCTCGTGGCGGCGGTCGGGGTGCTGGCCGGCCTCCGGCTGCTGCGCGGCGCTCCCCTGCCGGCCTGGCCGCTGGCCGCGTTGCTGCTGGTGGTCGACCCGGTGGTCTTCGCCGCGGCCGGCGAGCGGCAGCTCTTCACCGCCGCGAACTGGGTGTGGGGCACCCTCGGCTGGTTCTTCGTGGTGGTGCTGTGGGGGCGGCGGGCGGCCGGGCTGCTCGCCGTGCTGGGCGCGCACTCGCTGATCGCGCTGGCCGGGGTGCTCGGTCACGGCGCGACCGCCCCCGCCGACCTGGCCCGGTACGCGATGTACGTCTACGCCACCGCGACGCTCCAGGTGGGGGTCTTCGTGGGCAGCACGGCGATCGCGCGGCTGGCCCGGCAGCGGGCCGGCGCGGCGGCGGCCGCCCACGCGGCGGAGGCCGAACGGGACGCCGCCGAACGGGCCCGGCGGGAACGGCGCGCCCGCCTGACGCTGGTCAGCGGCGCCGCCGAAGAGGTGCTCGCGGAGCTGGCCGACGGCCGGGCGGACCCGGCCGACCCGGACGTGCAGCGGCGGGCGGTGCTGGCCGCCGCCCGGCTGCGCAGGCTCATCGCCGAGTCCGACGACGTGCCCGACCCGCTGCTGCACGAGCTGCGGGCCGCCGCCGACCTGGCTGACCGCAACGGGCTGCCGATCGACCTGGTGACGATCGGCGACCCGCCGCCCCTGCCGGTGCAGGTGCGCCGCCGGCTGGCCGACCCGCTCACCGCGCTCCTGGCCGACGCCCGGGGCTGGGCCCGGCTGACCGTGGTCGCCGGGCCCGACGAGGTGGTGGTCAGCCTGGTCACGCCCGACCGGCCCGGTCCCGACACCGCCGGACCGCCGGGCGACGACGGGCGGGTGGAGTACCTCTACGAGCGGGACGGGGAGATCAGATGGGCGCAGACCCGGTGGCGGGGGTGACCGGCGGTCGACCCGTCGGCGTGGCGATCGTGGACGACCACCCGGTCGTCATCGAGGGGGTCCGCGGCTGGCTGGCCGCCGAGCCCCGGCTGACGGTGCTGGCGACCGGCGACGACCCGGACGCCGTGCTGCGGGTCGCCCCCGACGCCGACGTGGTACTGCTCGACCTGCGGCTGCACGGGCGGATGGCCCTGGACAAGCTCGCCGAGCTGAGCGCGGCCGGTCGGCGGGTGGTGGTCTACTCGGAGCACACCGACCCGCAGACGATGCTCGCCGCCCTGGACGCCGGGGCGGTCGCGTTCCTGGCCAAGCACGAGGGGCGGGAGCACTGCGTGGCCACCGTGCTGGCCGCCGCCAGCGACCGCCCGTACGTGCCGCCGGCGCTCGCCGGGGCGATCGTGGGTGACTCCCGCCCGGACCGGCCCGCCCTGTCCGACAAGGAACGCGAGGCGCTGCTGCTGTGGTTCCAGTCGATGTCGAAGGCTTCGGTGGCCCGTCGGATGCGGATCAGCGAGCACACCGTGAAGCAGTACGTCGACCGGGCGCGGATCAAATACACCCGAGCGGGGCGCCCGGCCGCCACCAAGGCGGCGCTGCTCGCCCGGGCGATCGAGGACGGCCTAGTCCGGCCGGAGGAGATCGGCATCTATCGGTCACAGGCTTCCTACGACCGGCCGACCCCCTAACGGGCGTCATGACAGCCGGCCGGGGGTCGGCGACGCTCGTCATGAGATGCCGTCGGCACCGGAGGTCATGACGATGCACGATGACGCGTCCCCCTTCTTCATCGCCCCGCACCGCTTCGACGCGGACGACGAGGTGGCCCCGGCGCTGGACCGGCGGCACGAGCTGGTCGTCGAGGCCGGCGAGCGGGTGCTCGCCCGGCACCGGCTGCACGCCTCGGGGCACCTGCTCGGCCCGACCGAGGCGCGGCGGCGGTGGACGCTGCCCGAGCCGGTGGCGGTGACCGTCACCGACCGGCGGATCGCGTACGTCGGCGGCGGGCCGCAGCTCGCCCTGGTCGACGGGGCCGGTGACGGCGCGCGGCACCGCCGGGGCGTCCGGCTGCCGGGCCTGGTCAGCGGTCAGATCCGCTGGCAGTGGCCGTCCCGCCTGGAGCTGCTGGCGGCGGGGCCCGCGGAGCCCGCCCGTCTGCTGGTGGTCTGCGACGCGCTGCGCACCATCCAGCAGCCGGCCCTCGGCCTCGCTGGCCCCGCCGGGGAGGTCGTCGAGCTGACCCGGCGGGTGCGCCGGGCGGTGGCGGGGTTCCGGCTGGCCCACCCCGAGTTGGTGGACCTCTCGCCGCCCGAGCGTGACGTGCTGGTGGTGCGGGCCGGGGCCGGGCCGGGCGCCGGCGAGGCCCGGATCACCCTGCCCGGGTCGCTGCCGGTCGAGTTCCACTCCCGGGACGACTACTACCGGCCGGGACGCTTCGACCGTGGGTGGCACGGGCCCGCAGCCGGCGCAGCATCCGGGCATCGGTGAAGCCGACGGTGCGGGCGGCCGCCTCCACGGTGGCCCCGTGCCCGATGAGGTGCTCGGCGCGTTCCACCCGCAGCAGCTGCTGGTAGCCGAGCGGCGTCAGCCCGGTGGCCTGCCGGAACAGTCGGGTCAGCGTCCGCTCGGCCACCCCGCCGGCGGCGGCCAGGTCGGCCAGCGGCAGCGGCTCGGCGAACCGGCGGTCGATCAGGTCCTGCACCCGGTGCACCGCGTCGGAGAGGTGGGACCGGTGCCGCATCATGGCGCCGGCCTGCGGTTCGTGACCGTTGCGCCGGGAGTGCACGACGAGGGTGCGGGCGATCCGGGCCGCCACCGCCGGCCCGTGCCGGGTGGCCACGAGGTGCAGCGCCACGTCGATGCCGCTGGCGATGCCGGCGGAGGTGACCACCCGCTCGTCGACCACGTAGAGCACGTCGCGGACCACCCGCGCCGCCGGGAACCGGCGGGCCAGGTCGTCCTGCACGTCGTGGTGGGTGGTGCAGTGCCGGCCGTCGAGCAGGCCGGCCCGGCCGAGGGCGTACGCGCCGGCGCAGACGCTGGCGACGGTGCCCCCGCCGGCGTGGTGGTCGGCCAGCCGCCGCAGGTCGTCCGCCCCGACCGGCCCCTGCGGTCCGTGCGCGCGCAGCCGCCATCCGGGTACGACCACCAGGTCGTCGCGGGTCAGCTCGGGCCACCGGAGCCCGGCCACCAGCGGTACGCCCTGCACGGTCGGCACTACCTCCCGGTCGGCGACGTAGTGCAGCCGGTAGTCGTACCCGAGATCGGCGGCGGTGGAGAAGACCTGGGCCGGGCCGGCGAGGTCCAGCAGGTGCAGCTGCGGGACGAGCAGGAAGACGACCCGGGGCATCGGCTCAGGCCCGCGCGCCGGCCGGGACCGCGCCGGTCACCTCGGCCACGGTGCGGATGGTGGCGAAGCGGCCGGCGAGGGCGTACTCGGTGCGGGCGGTCATCTCCTCGTTCGACAGGGTGCGCGGGTCGGCGAGGATCTCCTCCTGCGTGGCCGTGGCCGGCAGGTCCCGGTGCGGGGTCGGGAAGGTCACCGTCGCGTCCGTCACGAAGGTCACCTGGTAGCCGAGGTCGCAGCCGACCCGGGCGGTGGTCTCGACGCACTGTTCGGTGCGGATGCCGCAGACGGTGATCTCGCGGACGCCCGCCGTCGTCAGCACCTGCTGGAGGTTGGTGGTGGTGAAGGCGTTGTGCGACGTCTTCACCAGCGTCGGTTCCCCGGGGGCGGCCGACAGCCCTTCGATCAGGCGGACGTGCCCGCTGGCCGGGTCGAAGACCCCGCCGGTGCCCGGCTCGGCGTGCAGGACCCAGACGACCAGGTCGCCGCGCTCGCGGGCGGCGCCGACGAGCCGGCCGACCTGGCCCACGATGTCGGGGTTCGAGGCGTACGCCCAGACGGGGCGGCGGCGGAAGGACTCCTGGACGTCGATGACGACGAGTGCTGATCTGCTCATGGGTTGAATCCTCGCCGGGCGCGCGTCGGCGCGGCAGGCACCATCCCGCCCCGCTGCGGAACGATCCGGCCACCCCGCCGAGATGGGGGCGTGGGAGTTCGGGTCAGGCGTCGGGGTTGACCGCGGCGGCCCGGCGGCGGACCTCCAGGGCGGCGGCCTCCTCCAGGGTGGGCGCGGTGCCGCCGAGGTGCACCGGCAGCCACCAGGTGTCGTCGGGGCCGGCGGGCGCGTCGGGGTAGTTCCGCTGGGCCCGGTCGACCAGCGCGCTCAGCCGCGTCTTCAGGTCGACGGTCATCGCGTTGGCGTCCGGGTAGTCGGCCGGGTCCATCGGCTCGCCGATCAGGATGGTGATCGGGGTGTGCCGGCGGGTGAGGGTGCGCGGCCGGCCCTTGGTCCAGAGCCGCTGGGTGCCCCAGAGCGCCATCGGCAGCACCGGCACACCGGCCTCGGACGCCATCCGGGTGGTCCCGCTCTTGAGCTCCTTGACCGTGAACGACCGGCTGATCGTGGCCTCCGGGAAGACGCCGACCACCTCACCGCGCTTCAGTGCGCTGACCGCCGTCGCGTACGACCCGGCACCCGCCCGCCGGTCCACCGGGATGTGCCGCATGCCCCGCATCAGCGGGCCGGACACCTTGTGCGTGAAGACGGACTTCTTGGCCATGAACCGCACCAGCCGCTTCGACTCCTGCGCGCCCAGCCCGCAGAAGATGAAGTCGAGGTAGCTGACGTGGTTGCTCGCCAGCACCGCTCCGCCCGTACGCGGGACGTGGTGGGCGCCCTCGATGGTGATCTTCAGGTCGAGGACCCGGAACATCGTCTTGGCGGCGGCGATCACGGGCGGGTACACGAGTTCCGGCATGGCGCGAACTTACCCTGCCAGGCTGAACCCCATGCCGACCCGCCGGGCCAGCGTGGCGGGCCGGTCCCCGCCCGCCCGTGCCGGCCAGCCAGGGCCTTCTGCGTGGTCACCGTCTCGATGATGGGCTGGCCGACGACGAACTGGCCGATGCCGTCGCGGCCGGCCGGCGGCGCCCGGTCCGCCCGGTCGCCGCCGGCCCCACGCACGCGGCTCGCGCTAGTCGGTGAGCCGGTGCATGTCGAGGCGGCCCCGGGCGAACGCGTCGACGCGACCCCACCGGCCCGGGATGTCCAGCACCTCGATGCGGCCCATCCCGATCGGCAGCCGGGGCTCCACCGCGAGGTGCCCCTCGTGCGGCTCCAGGCCGAGCATCGTGCGCAGCAGCAGCAGCGGCGTGCCGGTCGACCAGGCCTGCGGGCTGCACGCCGTCGGGTACTCCACCGGGAACTTGGTCAGCTCGCGGGGGTAGCCCCCGAACGCCTCCGGCAACCGGCCCTCGAAGTAGGTGGCCGCGTCGAGGATGCCGCTGGCGATGACCGCCGCCTCCTCGGCGAAGCCGTACCGGCGCAGGCCCCAGGCGATGAACGAGTTGTCGAACGGCCAGATCGTGCCGTTGTGGTAGCCGATCGGGTTGTAGCGGACCTCGCCCTCGGCCAGCGTCCGCACCCCCCAGCCGGTGAAGAGCCGGGGACCGACCAGGTGCTCGGCGATCTTCTCGGCCCGGTCGTGGTCGACGATGCCGCTCCAGAGCAGGTGGCCGATGTTGGAGCTGAGCACGTCGCACTGGCGGCCGTCCGGGTCCAGGGCCAGGGCGTAGTACTGGCCGTCCTCCACCCAGAAGTCCCGGTTGAACCGCTCCTTCAGCGCCGCCGCCTCCCGCTCCAGCCGGTCGGCGAAATCGGGGTCACCCCAGAACTCGCGGGCCAGGCGGGCAGCCCGCAGCTTCGCGTCGTACGCGTACCCCTGCACCTCGCAGGTGGCCCGGGGGAACGGCGGCAGCGTGCCGTCACGGTAGGAGATGGAGTCCCAGGAGTCCTTCCAGCACTGGTTCTCCAGGCCGGTGTCGGTGTTGCGCCGCTCGTACCAGATGTAGCCGCTGCCGACCAGGTCGGCGTAGTCGTCGATCCACCTCAGCGCGGCCCGGCACTCCCGCTCCAGCTCCATGACCAGCCCGGTGTCCCCGCTCCACTTCTCGTACTCGTCGAGCAGCACCAGGAACAGCGGGGTCGCGTCCACCGACCCGTAGTACGGCGAGTGCGGCTGTTCCTCGAAGGCGGCCGTCTCGCCGTAGCGCATCTCGTGCAGGATCCGGCCCGGGTCCTCGTCGCGGAAGTCGTCGAACCGGGTGCCCTGGAGGGAGGCCAGGATCCGCAGCGTGGTCTTCGACAGGTCCGGCGTGAACGGCAGCGTCTGCAGGCAGGTCAGGATGCTGTCGCGGCCGAACATGGTCATGAACCAGGGCAGGCCGGCGGCCGGCAGCGACGCCCCGCCGAGGGAGAGCGGCGAGAAGCGCAGCGCGGCCAGGTCGATCAGGCTGCGCCGGTACGTCGAGGCGACCCGGTCGTGCTGGCTGTTGACCTTGGGGGCCCGGGCGATCCACTCCTCGAGGTCGTGCTGGAGCGCGAGCCGCTCGGTGGTGTGTGCCCGCAGGCCCATCCGCAGGTCCCGCCCGCCCGGGGAGAGCGCCATGGTCCTGACGTCGATCTCGGACTCCCACCGCTCGTTGGGCTGGAGGTGGATGGAGTAGGCGAAGCCCTTGCGGTCGTACCGCGGTGCCGGGGACGCGGAGATCAACGTCTCCCGGATGAAGTTGCCCCGCCGGTAGCCCAGGCGCAGCCGGTCCGACTCGACCTCCGTGTAGATCTCGCCCTTCTTGTTGAGGATCTCGTCCTTGACCTGGAACAGATCGGCGAAGTCGGACGCCGCCTCCATCCTGATCTCCAGGTCGACCGGCTTCTCGTCGTGGTTGAGGATGGTGAGCGTCTCCCGGAAGCTGCCCCCCACCGCCCGCTCCCGGATGATCGAGAGCTTGGCGTCGATGTAGTGCGTCGCCATCCCCGGCACCAGGAAGAAGCGGGCCTCGTAGTACTGGAGGTCGTCGTACGACAGGGGGGTGAGCCGGTCGCCGTTCACCGTCAGCACCCACGTCGACAGGAAGCGGGTGTCCAGGGAGAAGAACCCGGTCGGCTCGCTCGGTGTCGCCTCGATGTCCCCGGTTTCCTCCGACACCACGAAGGTGCTGCCGTCCAGGATCCGGACCGTGTTGCTCTGTGCCATCACCGCACCTCCCGATGGACCTCGAAATGCCGGCGTGGTCCGCGGGCGTCCGGATGGCCGGGGAAGAGCCGCTCCAGCTGCACCACCAGTCGGAGGTCCCCGCTCACCGTCATGTCCCCCCGCAGCAGCGCCGCCACCCCGTGCTCGCGGCCGGCGGCGAGGTCCTCGAAGAGGTCGGGGCTGGTGCCGAGCACCGTGTCGGCCTCCTGGTCCTCCCGGCTCACCTGCAGGTGCCCGTGGTCGATCCGCAGCAGCCAGTGCGTCGTGTGCGCCCCCTCGTGCAGGTCCAGGCGCAGGGTTCCCGAGGACTTCGCCAGCAGGGGGTCGTACCCCCGCCGGTCGAGGTCCTCGAAGAACCTCGTCGTCGCGTCCACCATCGGGTCATCTCCTCCCCGTCGGTCAATGTCCCGAGCAGGGGGTCCCCGTCCGGTGCCGGGCCAACCTCGCCCGGATCGGGTGAGTCGCCCCCATCCGGCGCGTCGCGACGCAGCGGCTCGCTCCCCCGTGCCGGGCCGCACCGGCTAGATCACCAGGGTGTCGTAGCGGCCCTTCCACCGGCGGACGTGGCCACGCCACCCGGCGAGCAGCGCGATGACGGTCCAGCCGACGCCGCCGAGGAGCAGTGCCGCCAGCATGCCGCCGGAGTCGACCCGGTCGGCGACCTCAAGCTCGACCACCCCGTCCGGGTCGGTGAGCACGGCGAGCCTGTCGCCGACCTGGTAGCCGGGATTGCTGCCCTGGTAGACCAGCGGCTCATCGAGGCGCCCGTCGGCACCCTGGAGCGTGAACGCGTGCCGCTTGCCGACGACCTGCACGTCGACGATCGTCACCTCCTGGCGGACGCCGCGCGTCTCCAGCACCGCCTCTGGGGCCAGTTGCACCGATCCCACGAGGACGAACAGGGCCGGAATAACCGCGAGGAAGGCCAGCCACGCTGCCCGGTGCAGCAGACGTACGGCGAACACGAAGGCCAGGCAGAGAAGCAGGCCGGTGACGATCGGGACGACCGTCGCGCCGACCGCCACGTACGCGACGGCGGTGTTCAACCCGATCACGACCAGACCGAGCAGCACCACCAGCATCGTCGTCGTGATCGACCTGCCGGCCGACCAGGCTCCCGCCATCGGTCCGGAACTCGTTGCCGCGGATGATGCCGTCATGGTGCGTCGCTCGTGGGGTCGCCATCCGGTCGACGGGATCCGGCCTGGTGTGGGGGGCTCTGCAGACACGGCAGGATCATAGGACTGGCAGCCCACCCGGGGCCGACGTCCCGGAGCGGGCGGACCCCCGCCAGCAGGCCGATGCCGTTCGGCCACCTCCGGGCGCCGCGCGCGAAGGTAGCCGTCGGCGAGTGTCGCCCGGGGCGTCGGCGCCACGCCCATCACGGCGAAGACGCGACGCCGGCTCCCGCTTCGGGGAGCCGGCGCGCCGCGGCGGACGGTCAGTTGTTCGGTTCGTCGGCGCTGATGTCGGCGAGCACCGACTGCGGCTCTCGCTCCACGGCGAGGTCGCCCATCGAGACCAGGCCGACCAGCCGCCCGTCGTCGATGACCGGCAACCGGCGGACGGCGTAGGTCCGCATCAGGTCGGCGGCGGCCACCGCGTCGTCGTACTGGCTCACCGTGATCACGTCCTTGCTGGTGACCCGGTTGAGCGGCGTCGAGTTCGGGTCCAGGTTCTCGGCCACGCCCCGGACCGTGATGTCCCGGTCCGTCACGATGCCGATGACGTCGTCGCCGTCGGTCACCACCACGTCGCCGATGGCGCTGTCGCGCATCTCCTGCGCGGCGGCGGTCAGCGTGTCGTTGCCGTCCATCGTCACCAACCGGGTCGTCATGAACTCTCCGACCGTTGTCATGGTGCTCCCCTCTCGGTGTCGGCACCGCCGTCTACCCGCCGACCGGACGGGGTAACGCGACGCGCCTCGGGCGAGCCCGGGTCAGGTGGTCCCACCGACGGACGCGACGGGCCCCCGCCGAAGCCGGCGGGGGCCCGGGGAAGGCGCGTCGGTCAGCGGCGCTCGGCGGCGACCAGCTCGGCGAGCTGCACCGCGTTGAGCGCGGCGCCCTTGCGCAGGTTGTCGTTGGAGCAGAACAGGGCGAGGCCGTGCTCGACGGTCTCGTCGGCGCGGATCCGCCCGACGTAGGTCGGGTCCTGCCCGGCGGCCTGCAACGGGGTCGGCACGTCGGCGAGCGCCACGCCGGGGGTGCCGTCGAGCAGCTCGCGGGCCCGCTGCGGGGTGATCGGGCGGGCGAAGCGGGCGTTGATCTGGAGCGAGTGGCCGGTGAACACGGGCACCCGGACGCAGGTGCCGGAGACGCGCAGCCCGGGGATCTCCAGGATGCGGCGGCTCTCGTTGCGCAGCTTCTGCTCCTCGTCGGTCTCGAAGCTGCCGTCGTCGACGATCGAGCCGGCCAGCGGGAGCACGTTGAAGGCGATCGGCCGGGCGAAGGAGCGGGGGGCCGGGAACTCCACGGCCGCGCCGTCGAAGGCGAGGCCGGCGGCGTGCTCGGCGACCTTGCGGACCTGCTCGTCGAGCTCGGCGACGCCGGCCAGGCCCGCGCCGGAGACCGCCTGGTACGTCGAGACGACCAGGCTGACCAGCTCCGCCTCGGCGTGCAGCGGGCGCAGCACGGGCATCGCGGCCATCGTCGTGCAGTTCGGGTTGGCGATGATCCCCTTGGGGCGTACGGCGGCGGCGTGCGGGTTGACCTCGGCGACGACCAGCGGCACCTCGGGGTCCATCCGGAACGCCGAGGAGTTGTCGATGACGACGGCCCCGGCGGCGGCGACCCGCGGCGCGAGTTCCTTCGCGGTGCCCTTGCCGGCGGAGAAGAGCACGATGTCGAGCCCCGAGTAGTCGGCGGTGGCCGCGTCCTCCACGGTCACCTCGCCGTCCCGCCAGGGCAGGGTGCGCCCGGCCGACCGCGCCGAGGCGAACAACCGCACCTGCTCCGCCGGGAACTCCCGCTCCGCCAGCACCTGCCGCATCACGCCACCGACCTGGCCGGTGGCCCCCACAATGCCGATCCTCATGCCCGCGAGGCTACCCAGCCCGGCCACCCGGCCGGGAACGCTTTCCCACCGACCGGGCCGGCGGCGGCCCCGCCCGGCGGTGGCCGTCGTCACCCGGGCGGCCGCCGGGACGGAACGACGGCGCCGGACGGGCCGGTGGGACGGAAGAATCGTGGGCCGGCGGGACGGCTCGCCGAAGCATCCACGTCGGCCGCCCGGCCACGGCCACGGCACCGGCCGGGGGCGGCGCGACCGAAGTCACACCGCCCCCGCCGGTCAGGAGGCGGGCTCGACCAGCTCACCCAGGCCGGTGGCGACGAGTTCGTCGCGGATCACCGCGGCGTCGCCCTCCACCACGAGGGCCAGCTCCTCCGGGCGCAGGTGCGCGGCGGCCGCCGCCGAGACCTCCGCCACGTCGGCGGCGAGCAGCGACTCCCGCAGCCGGGCGTGGTAGTCGTCCGGCAGGTCGTGCACGACCAGGGTGGTCAGCGCGGAGGCGATCGCCCGGGGGGTCTGCAGCTCGACCGAGAGCTGCCCGGCCCGCCAGGAGCGCGCGACCGCCAGCTCATCCTCGGTCACCCCGGTCTCCCGGGTACGGGTGATCTCCCCGACCGCCTCGACGACGGCCGGCGCGGTGACCGCCGTCTGCACACTGGAGCTGACCCCGAACCGGCCGAACCGGCGGGCCGAGGCGAAGTCGCCCCGGATGCCGTACGTGTAGCCGCGCACCTCGCGGATCAGGTGGTTGAGCCGGGAGGTGAACGCCCCGCCGAGCACCGTGCCGGCGAGCGTCATCGGCACGTGGTCGGGGTGGGCGCGGTGCGGCGACGGGTGGCCCAGCCGCAGCGTGGACTGCACCGAGCCGGGCCGGTCCACCAGGATGATCCGCCGGCCGGAACGGGTCGGCACCTCGATCGGGCCGCCCCGGTCGACCGGCCCGCCGCCGGTGCCGCCGAACGCCGCCGCGCCGAGCGCGTCCAGGTCCAGCCGGTCCAGGTCACCGGCGACGATCAGCGTGCCGGGGCGGATGAACCACTCGGAGTGGAAGACGGTGACGTCCTCGGCGTCCAGCGCGGCCACCGACTCCGGGTCGCCGTAGAGGGGGCGGCCCCAGCGGTTTCCGGCGCCGAACAGGTCCGCGCGCAGCGCCGCGTCGGCCCGCGGGCCGGGGTTGGCCCAGTCCATCCGCAGCGCGGTCGCCTCGTCGTCGCGAACCCGCCGGACGTCGTCCGGGTCCAGCTTCGGGGTGCGCACCGCCTCGGCGAGCAGCTCCACGGCGGCGCTCAGCCGTTCCACCGGCACCTGCACGCTGACCTGGAAGGAGTCCCAGTCCAGCCCGATCACCAGCTCGGTGCCGAGCCCCTCGATCGCCAGCGCGTACGCCGTCGCGTCGCGCTGCGCGGTCCCCTCCTCCAGGGCCTTGGCGAGCACCGCGCCGAGCCCTTCCTTGCCGGTCGGCTCGCGGCCGGCGCCCGCGTCGAGCAGCAGCAGCGCCACGGCCAGGTTCTGCCCGGGCAGGTGCGCGGCGACCACCTGACCACCCGCCACCGTGCGGCGGACCACCTGCGGGAACCGGTACGGGCGGGCGGCGCCCGGCCCGGGACGGTCAGCGATCAGCGTCATCAGGGCTTCTCCTCGGGCAGGTAGGTCAGGGTCACCCGGTCGTCGGCGGCGAGCACCTCGGCGGCGGCCTCGGCGATCTGCTCGGCGGTCACCGCGAGCCAGGCCGGCAGTCGCTCCGCGGCCTTCGCCGGGTCGCCGAACTGGGTGGCGTAGCGCCCCAGCGTGTCCGCCCGGCCGTCCACCGTGGACATCTGCCGCCACCAGGAGGTGCTCAGCAGGGACTTGGCCCGGTCCAGCTCGGTGGCGGTGACCGGGACGGTCACCAGTTCGTCGACCACCTCGGCCAGCCCGGCGGCCAGCCGTTCGGCGCTCACCCCGGGGCGGGCCGTGGCGGTGGCGATCAGCGGCGCGGGGGCGTGCGCCAGGTCCACCCCGTACGCCCCGACCAGGTCGGGCTGGGCGATCCGCTCCCCGTCGGCGAGGCGCTGGTAGAGGCGGCTGCCCCGGCCGCTGCCCAGCACGGTGGCGAGCACCGTCACCACGTCGTAGCCGGGGCTGCCGAAGAGGTGGGTGCGGTGCGCGACGTAGACGCGCGGCGCCGGCACGTCGGCGGTGACCGTCTCCACGGCGGGTCGGCCGGTGGCCGGGACGCTCCGGCCGTCCGGCGCGGACGGAATCTCCGCGCGGGGCGGGATCGCGCCGAAGTACTTGTCGGCCAGTGCGAACACCTCGGCGGCCGAGGCGTCGCCCACCACGGTGAGCACCGCGTTGTTGGGCGCGTAGTAGGTCCGGTGGAACGCCTGGAAGGTGTCCAGGTCGGCGGCGTTCAGGTCGGCCATCGACCCGATCGTGGCGTGGTGGTAGGGGTGCCCGGGCGGATAGAGCAGCGGCAGCAGCCGCAGCCAGGCGTCGCCGTAGGGCACGTTCTCGTAGCGCTGGCGCCGCTCGTTCTTGACCACGTCCCGCTGGTTGTCCAGCGTCTCCTGGGTCAGCGCGGGGACCAGGCCGCCCATCCGGTCCGCCTCCAGCCACAGCGCCAGTTCCAGGTGCTCGGCGGGGACGGTCTCGAAGTAGTTGGTGCGGTCCGGGTTGGTGGTGGCGTTGAGGGAACCGCCCGCGCCCTGTACCAGCTTCATGTGCTCGGTCTTCGCCACGTTGGCCGAGCCCTCGAACATCAGGTGCTCGAAGAGGTGGGCGAAGCCCGTCTGCCCCGCGGGTTCGTGCCGGGAGCCGACGTCGTACCAGAGGTTCACGGCGACCGCGGGGGCGGTGCGGTCCTCACTCACCACCACGCGCAGGCCGTTGTCCAGTCGGGTGGTCTCGATGGGCCAGGGGTAACCGCTGTCGGGCATGGCACGACGCTATCCGATCAGGTACGCGGGAAGGGGACGCGCCGCACGTGGCGAGGCATCGACCGCCGGCGGCCGGGTACCGGGGGAGGATGCCGCCTGCCGCCACCGTGACCGACCGGGCCGCCGTCGCGGTCGACCGCGCGACCGCCGCCCTGACCCGGCTGCGCCGGGCCCGCCTGCTGCACCCCGCGGGCCGCTCGTTCGCGGGCGAGGTGGTCGTCTGGGGTACGCCGGGACCGCCGACCGGGGTGCCGCTGCTGGACGACCCGGGTCGCTTCCGGGCGACCGTCCGGCTCTCCAAGGGCGTGCCCACCCCCGGCGGCTGGCCGGACGTGCTGGGGCTGGCCGTGCGGCTGCACCTCGACGCCGGCCGGCCGTTCGACCTGCTGGTCAGTTCCAGCGGGGCCGCGCCGCTGCTGCGGAACCTGCCGCTGCCCCGGCGGCGCTTCGCGGGGACGTACAGCACGATCATGCCGTTCCGCGCGGGCCGGCGGCGGCTCTTCCTGGCCGCCCTGGCCGACCCGGAGTCGCCCGACCTGGGCCGCAGCCTGGCCGAGGTGGCCGCCGCGGCCCGGGCGGACGCGCCGCGCCTAGCGCTCGCGGTCGCGTCCGCCGTCGGGCCGTGGCGGCCGTTCGGCCAGGTCGTCCTCGGTGCCCAGCTCAGCGCCCGGGAGGACGCCGCGCTGGCCTTCGACCCGATCGGCAACCTGCCGCCCGGACTGCGGGCGGTCGGCCCGATCGCCTGGCTGCGGGAGCACACCTACCGGGGCTCCCGACGGGCCCGGGGTGCCGTAGCTCAGTCGGGGGGTTCGACGGGGGTCACCGTCTGATCGGAGGTACGCCGCTCCAGCACGGTGTCCGGAGCGGCGTTGCGGTCCTCCTCCCGGATGTCGGACTCGGCGAGGATGGCTTCCGCCTGCGCCTGGGGGTCGTCGCTGCCGACCGCCGCCTCCTCGGGCAGCAGGTGGGCGCGGGACTCCACCCGTTCCTGGTCGCTCTGCTCGTGACTCATGACCGCCCACATACCCCGCCGCCGCCTCCGGCACGCCGCATGATCGCGCCCGGCCCGGCGGGAGGGCCGCCCGCACCGGGCGGGGGCGGGCCGGCGCGCAGGTGGAGGCGGGCCGGCGCGGGCGGGGGCACAGGCGGGCCGGTCAGGAGCGGAACGGGCCGCGCACCTCGTAGGTGACGCCCCCGGAGGAGGAGCCGGACGTGCCGCGCTGCGACGAGAAGTAGAACCGGCTGCCGTCGGGCGAGAACGCCGGCCCGCAGATCTCCGACGAGGACTGGCCGGTGATCCGCAGGAACGGGGCGACCACCCCGGTCGGCGTGATCACGTTGATCTCCATGTTGCCGCCGTCCTCGGCGACGTAGAGGTCGCCCGAGCGGGCCCCGGTGATGTTGTCCACCCCGGTCAGCGGCGCCGTCCCGGAGACCAGCGAGTCGTCGTACGCCAGGTCGATGCGCTGGTCGACCGCGTCGTAGGCCCAGACCCGGTTGTCGCCCTTGGTGGTGAACCAGCAGGTGCCGTCCGCGTACCAGCAGCCCTCGCCGCCGTTGAACTTCTTCGCGCCCGCGACCTGGTCGCGGGTGAGCGTGGGCGAGCCGTCCGGGTCGGGCACCCGCGCCCAGCTCACCGGGCCGCTGGTGCCCGTGCCGGCGACCAGCACCTCCAGCGTGCCGGCGGAGAGGTCACCCCAGGTGGTCGGACGGAACCGGTAGAAGCAGCCGCTGGTCTCGTCCTCCGTGAGGTAGACGACCCGGCGGTCCGGGTCGCAGGCGGCGGCCTCGTGGTTGAACCGCCCCATGGCGGCCCGCCGCACCCCGGCCCGGTCGCCCTGCGGGTACGTCTCGTAGACGTACCCCCGGCTGACCTCCTCGCCGGAGAGCCAGGTCCCCCACGGCGTCGCGCCGCCCGCGCAGTTGCGGTTGGTGTTCGACAGGATGCGGTACGCCGAGACGACGCTGCCGTCGGCGGCGAAGCGCACCGCGGACGCCCCGCCGGTGGTGAGGATCTCGGAGTTCGAGACGTAGATCCAGCCCGTGCCGGCGACGAAGCAGGCGCCGCCGTCGGGCGCGTCGTGCCAGGTGTACGACGTGCCGGGCACCGTCTGCCGGGAGCGGGCGATCACCCGGCTGGTGAAGCCGGCGGGCAGTTGGATGCCGTTGGCGTCGGCCGCGCCGAGCGGCCCGTAGGGGCTGGCACCGGGCTGAGCAGGGGCGGCGTGGGCGGCGCCGGCCCAGAGACTGCCGGAGAAGGCGGCGGCGCCGCCGAGGACGGTGGCGCGCAGGACGGTACGACGGTCCATCGGGAACCTCCGGAGAACAGCGGTCGGTGTCGATGAAACTACCGCCGCAGACATCGACGAAGGTGAACGCAAGGCGAGTCTTTCCCGACGACCCGGGTGGACCTTCCCGCACGGTCGGGTACGCTGGGCCGCGTGACGCGTTCGTATCGATGGTTTAGGCAGCCGGCTCGCACGCCGGTGACTTCACCATGATCTGACGTCACCACATTCGAGCCGGCCGGGCAGGAGCTCTCGTTCCTGCCCTTTTGCGTACGAGCAGCCGGCTCGACCCGGGCACCGGCCCCGGGGCACGGTCGGCGGAAGGATTCCCACCGTGACGACCCCGGAGACCGTTCGGGTCAGCGACCAGCGGATCGACCGCGTCGTGCCGCTGACCACCCCGGCCCTGCTGCACCACGAGCTGCCCCTCGACGACACGCTCGCCTCGGCCGTGCTGGCCGGGCGACGCGCGGTCGGCCGGGTGCTGGACGGCGCCGACGACCGCCTCCTGGTGGTGGTCGGCCCGTGCTCGGTGCACGACCCGGCCGCCGCCCTGGAGTACGCCCACCGGCTGCGCGCCGCCGCCGCCCGGGTGGCCGACGACCTGCTGGTGGTGATGCGGGTCTACTTCGAGAAGCCGCGCTCGACGGTGGGCTGGAAGGGCCTGATCAACGACCCCGGGCTGGACGGCTCCGGCGACGTCAACACCGGCCTGCGTACCGCCCGCGCGCTCCTGCTCGACGTGCTGCGCCTGGGGCTTCCCGTCGGCTGCGAGTTCCTCGACCCGATCACCCCGCAGTACATCGCCGACACGGTGGCGTGGGGCGCGATCGGCGCGCGGACGGTGGAGAGCCAGGTGCACCGGCAGCTCGCCTCCGGCCTGTCGATGCCGATCGGCATGAAGAACCGTCCGGACGGCAGCATCGGCACCGCCGTGGACGCCATCCGGGCCGCCGGCGTACCGCACGTCTTCCCCGGCATCGACTTCTCCGGCACGCCGGCGATCCTGCACACCCGGGGCAACGCGGACGGGCACCTGGTGCTGCGCGGCGGGGGCGGCCGGCCGAACTACGACGCGGAGTCGGTGGCGGGCGCCCTGGAGCTGCTGCGCGCGGCCGGGCTCCCGGAGCGCGTGGTGATCGACGCGAGCCACGCCAACAGCGGCAAGGACCACCGCAACCAGCCGAAGGTGGCGGCCGACGTGGCCGCCCAGCTCGACGCCGGCCAGCGCGGCATCGTCGGGATCATGCTGGAGAGCTTCCTGCTCGCCGGCCGCCAGGATCTCGACCCGACCCGCGAGCTGACGTACGGCCAGTCGGTCACCGACGCCTGCATCGGCTGGGACAGCACCGAGGAGGTCCTCACCCACCTGGCCGCCGCCGTCCGCACCCGCCGCCGCACCCCCGCCCCCACCCCCGCCTGACCCGACTCTCCCCCACCCGCCCCGGGCCGGCCCGCCCGGGCCAGGCCTGGCCTGGCCTGGCCTGGCCTGGCGATCATGAGATTGGCGGCGAAGTCGATCTCCGTTTCTGCCGCCAACCTCATGATCACCCAGAACAGTGCGACGGGGGCAGCGCGGCCGGGAGCAGGGCGGCAGGAGGCGAGGGGGCGGGGACGGGGTGCGGCGGGACAGGGGAAGGTGGGAGAGACAACGCCGCCCCCGGGCCCGGAGGCTCGGGGGCGGCGCTGGTGTCGGTGTGCAGGTCGCCTCTCGGCGAGTGGCGCGACGCGGCTCCAGCCGAACGGTATTCCGCGAAGGCAATTTGGGTGAGGCCCGGGGACACTGGACACACCGACACCTGACTCAACGGGCGACCCGCCGCCGGTGTTCCGGCCCCCACCATGACCGCCGTCACAGCCCCGACGGCCACCACCCGGGTCAGCGGGCGCCGGTCGCGCGGTGACGTTTGACCGATTCGGACGCGGGTAGCTGACCGACGTGACCGACGACGCACCTGTGACGGACGCGCCCGTGATCGAGGAGCCGGACACCCGACGCCTCGACGAGCTGCTCGAGGATCTCTACCACGGCCAGGAGCGGATCAGTCAGGCGGACATCTACCGCCGGGCCGTCGCCGCCGAGCTTCCCGCGCAGCTCCTCACCCGCATCGCCGCCCTGCCCGGGGGCGAGTACGCCGTGGACGAGGTGGCCGACCTGCTCGGCGGTTCGGTCACCTGACGCCCCGCGGCTCCGGTCGGGCCGTCGGCGCGGCCCGACCGGGTCGTGCCGGCCCCTCGTCCGCGAGGCGAGACGCGCCACCCGTCCCCCGGGGGCGGCCGGCCTTCCCGCACCGGAGGTCGACGAGCAGTGAGGAGAGCGACATGTCCCACCACGAGGAAGAGCACGAGAAGCTGCCGGCGCTCGGTCAACCAGCCGAGGGCCGGGACACCCTGCCGGAGCCCGACTTCGCCAACGAGCACGACCGCACTGCGGTCGACCGGGACATCATCACCGGGGCGGACGCCGACGAGCGCGAGCCGGAGGCCTCCCGGGGCTGGGCCGGCGAGGACCACGGCACCACCCCGACCTGACGCTCCGGCGGCCGACGAGGCACGCCGAAGGACGGCGAGGACGGCACGACCAGGGGACGGCACGACCAGGGGACGGCACGACGAAGGACGACACGAGGACGGTACGACGGAGGGGGCCGGCTGCGCGCCGGCCCCCTTCCGTACGTCGTCAGTCCTCGTCGTGGTCGCCGCCCTCGGCCACCTGCTGGGCCACCGCGTACGCCATCTGGAGGAAGTCCGAGGCGGCCACGGCGGTCAGCGCGGTCGCCACCAGCCGGGTGAGCCGGGGAGCGAGCACCAGCCCGCCGGTGAGCCCGGTGGCGACCCAGACGGCGAGGCAGAACGGGCAGCTCAGCAGCTCCCCGATCGCGTGCCGGGTGGAGCTGCCCTGGTCACGTACCTGCTCCATCACCTCGCCGCTGCCGATCGGCTTGTCGTACCGGGTGAACGGGGCCCGCAACGGGCTCGTCACCGCGTCCTTCGACAGCAGCCGGCTGAGCTTGTGGGTGGCGATGGCAAGCAGCACCACGTCGGCCGGGGCGGGACGCTCGGGCACCGGGCGGCCGGTCGCCTTCACCAGACCGGCGATGCCGGCGGTCACCCCGGCGTAGGTTCCCATCGCAACCAGGTAGCCGCCCAGCGGCCGGTGCTCGTGCGGCGCGTACGCCTGGCGCAGCCGCGCCACCTTCTCCTTCAGGGCGGTCACCCGGTCTCCTCGATCTTCTCGGTCGTGCGACCGGCTCAGCCGGCCTGCAGGTTGTCGGCCACCTCACGGGCGAGGCTGTCCAGCGCCTCGTCGGCCAACCGCTCGGCGTCCGGCCCGCCGGTCAGGTCGAGCCGCGTCCGGGCGCCGCCCGCCTGGGCGGGCTCCACCCGGATCTCGGCCGACCACTCCTCGGCGGCGCTCCACCGGGCCCGCAGTTCCTCCGCGCTGACCTCCTCCGCCGGGGTGCCGTCGGCCCGCAGCGGCTCGGGCAGCCACGCCGACGCCCGGGCGGGGTCGGTGGCGGTGCTGAACACCACCTCCGGCGGCGCGGACATCCCGCGCTCGGCGTACGCCATCACGCGTCCCGCAGCCGGCTCGGGTCGACCTCGCGCCCGGGATGCCGGGCGAGGTACTCCGTCTCCAGCTCGGCGGTGCGCCGCAGGTGGTTGGCGAGCGCGGAGTCCGACGCGTGGCGCAGGGTGTCCAGGCGGGTGCGGTGCAGGCTGTGCATCTCCCGGATCAGGTCCTCGTCGGCCAGCTCGGCGGGGTCGACGCCGAGCAGCTCGCCGTCGGGCGGGTCCGCCTCGCCGGAGGCCCTGTCGTGGACATGGTCGCCGTCCCACTCGGGCATCCGCTGCTCCGGACTGCCGAAGTCGTCCTGCCGTACCGATCCCGTCATGATCGACCCCCTGCTCTGGTTTGGGCTCGCGTCTAGACGGATGCCCACACCGGGTGGCACCAAACCACCCGCGGCTACGACGCCGCGTCGGAGACCGCGTCGGCCCCCGGTACTCTCGATGCCATGAAACGGCTCTGGACCCCGGCGTGGATCGCGCGCCACGTGGCCATGGTCGTGCTGGTCACCGGTTTCCTGGGGCTGGGCTGGTGGCAGGTCAGCCGGGCCGCCGCCGGCAACGCGATCAGCTGGGGCTACGCGGTCGAGTGGCCGATCTTCGCGGGCTTCGTGGTCTTCGTCTGGTGGCGTGAGGTCCGGCACACGCTGCGGGGACCGGCGGCGCCGGCCGACGCGCCCGGTGAGGCGTCGACCGCCGCCGGGACGCGGCCGGCCGACGCCTCGGAGGCCGCGACGCGCCCGGTCGTACGCCGGCCCGTGCGGGTCGCCCGCGTGGCCGCGGCTGCCGACGGCGGCGAGGACGGCGACCTGGCCGCCTACAACCACTACCTGCAATGGCTGAACGACAACCCGGGTGCGAAGCCCGGCGACTACCCCGGCTGAGCCGGGCGCGAAAGGACGGACGACGGTGGGCGCAGCCCTGACCCGGTACCGAGTCATCGCCTGGATCGTCGGCGTGGCGCTGATCCTGCTGGTCGTGATCGGCATGCCGATGAAGTACGGCTTCGACGACCCGATCCTGGTGGAGACCGTGGGCCAGGCGCACGGCTTCCTCTACATGCTCTACCTGGTGGCCGCCTTCGACCTGGCCCGCCGGGCCGGCTGGCCGCTGAAGCGGATGGTCCTGGTGATGCTGGCCGGCACGGTGCCGTTCGTCTCCTTCTACGCCGAGCGGCGGGTCAGTTCCTGGGTGACCGCGGAACGCGCCGAGCGCGCCCCGGAGCCGGTCGCCGGCTGACGCCGGTTACCGGTTGGGCCGCCACGGGTCGACCGAGGCGAGCGGGTCCTCCCAGCCGCCGTACCGGTTCATCTCCCGGGCCCGGCGCAGGGCCCGGGTCACCTGGCCGAACTGCCGCTCGTCGTCGCTGCTGAACAGCAGCACCCGCTCGCCCCGGCGCCGGCCCCACAGCTCGTACGCGGGCGGTCGCCACCGGTCCCCCACCAACGCGACCAGCACGGGCAGCAGGAACACCAGGCCCAGGACGAGGTACGCCCCCGCGGTGAGCCGTTGCAGCCCGCCGGTGAAGCCGAGCAGCAGGCCGACGCCGCCGATCATGGCGCCGGTGACCACGACGGCCCGTACCGCGACGCGGTCGTGGGGGCCGCGGCCGGTGTGCAGGTGGGTCAGCTCGGTGACCCGCCAGCTGTTGCGGCCGACGGTGAACCGGTCGACCGTCACGATGATCCCGGGTCGGGCGTAGAGGAGGGTGTTCTTCCCTGCGGTCGGTCGCGCCGACCGCGTCTGTCGTGTGGCGCCTTGAGGGTTCACGGTTCTACCTCCCGCGGCTGGTGCCGGGTCGGCTTTCGTCGCCGGTCTCGCATCGGTGCCGGTCGACGGGATTCCCGGCTGCGCGCTTCATTGTGTGGCGCACGTGCCAGCCCGGAGGGCGATTTCGGCTCGCGTCCGAGGTCGGCGGGTGCCCGGGCCGCCGGTTGCGGCCACCATGTCGGTCTTGTCGGTCATAACTGCTCAGCTTCCGACGGCATACGTCGAGAACGACGAATGGCGCGGATCGCCCGACCGCCGGCAATAGCCGCGGTCACCCTGCGGCGAGCCGGAGAAGTCGATCACGCAGCGTGCCCGTCGTGATCAGCAATTTCCGTCACTCGGCCAACATTCGACCCTGCTTCAACTGCGCATCACTCCTGCCCCGGGATAGGTTGTCCGGGCCGGCCCGGTCGATCGCCGTCCACCCGGACAGCACCGGCCCGGTGTCGCCGGGGGCGTCAGCAGCCCGCGGCGGCCGGTGGGAGAGGAGCCTTCCGCTCTTGTCGTCCCTCAGGAACACGCTGCGCGCCCTGGCGGTCGCCGTGGTGTCGGCCACGCTGCTCGCCCCGGTGGCACCCGCCCGGGCCGAACCGTCCCCCGCCGAGCTGACCCGGCGGATCGAGAACTCCTCCAACCAGCTGGAACACGTCGTCGAGGCGTACAACAAGCTCCGGGAGGAGATCAAGACCAACGAGGCCGCCGTGGCGCGGGTGCAGAGCCGGATCGGCCCGCTGGAGCAGGAGACCGAGCGGAGCCGGGCGGACGTCGGCGAGCTGGCGGTGACCGCGTACAAGACCGGCAGCAACCTGACCACCGCGGACGCGCTGCTGCGTCCCGGCGGCGCCGACACCCTGCTGGACCGGCTGGGCATGCTCGACCAGCTCACCCGGCAGCGGCAGGAGAAGATCTCGAACTTCACGGGCAACCAGCGCCGGCTGCTCGACGAGAAGACCCGGCTGGAGATCACGCTGGGCCGGCAGGCCGCCCAGGCCCGCGAGATGACCGCCGCCAGGAAGCGCATCGAGCGCGACCTGGCCGAGCTCTACGAGCTGCGCCGGCAGGCGTACGGCCGGGCCACCGAGAAGCCGGCCGCCCGGCCCGACAGCGCCAGGGAGGCGCCGGCGGTCTCCGGCCGGGCCGGCGTCGCGGTGCGGTACGCGTACGGCGCGCTCGGCAAGCCGTACGTCTGGGGCGCCGACGGGCCGAACGGCTACGACTGCTCGGGCCTGACCTCGGCGGCCTGGCGGGCGGCCGGCAAGTCGCTGCCGCACAACACCCGGATGCAGTGGGGCGCGGTCACCCACATCAGCCGGAGCGAGCTGCGCCCCGGCGACCTCGTCTTCTACAGCGGGCTCGGACACGTGGGCCTCTACGTCGGCGGCGGTCAGGTGATCGATGCGCCGAGCGCCGGACGCAACGTGCTCAAGCGGGGCATGAACCTGATGCCCATCCAGGGCTACGGCCGGGTCCGCTGACCGCAGCCGAGGACAACGAACGGCCGGCGTCCCCCTATCGGACGCCGGCCGTTCGCCGTTCTTCCTACCCTGCTCAGGCCGCCTGGAGCCCTTCGGCCCGGGCCAGCTCGCGGAGCCGGCCGAGCGCCTGGATCTCCAGCTGCCGGATCCGCTCCCGGGAGAGCGAGAACCGCGAGGCGACCTCGGTGAGGGAGTGCTCCCGGCCGTCCTCGAGCCCGTAGCGGGCCCGCATGATGCCGGCCGAACGGTCGTCGAGGTGGTTGAGCAGGCCCTCGATCCGCTGCCGCTCCAGCCCGGTGAGGACGATCTCCTCCGGCGACGGCGCGTCGCTGTCGGCGACCAAGTCGCCGAGGTTGGTGTCGCCGTCGTCGCCCACCGGGGTGTCCAGCGAGACGGTGTCCTGCGACCAGCGGACCAGCTCGTTGACCCGCTCGACGGTGACCCCGAGGGACGCCGCGATCTGCTCCGGCTCCGGGTCGCTGCCCAGCTCACGGGTGAGCTGGCGGGCCACGTTGCGCATCCGGTTGACGTCCTCGACCAGGTGCACCGGCAGTCGCACGGTGCGCTCCTGCTGGGCGATCGCCCGGCTGATCGCCTGGCGGATCCACCAGGTCGCGTAGGTGGAGAACTTGTAGCCACGCACGTAGTCGAACTTCTCGACCGCCCGCACCAGGCCGGTGTTGCCCTCCTGGATCAGGTCCAGCATGGGCATGCCCGACCGGACGTAGCGGCGGGCGATCGACACGACCAGCCGCAGGTTGGCCCGGATGAACAGGTCCTTGGCCCGCTCACCCTCGGCGACCAGCCGCTCCAGGTCGTCCCGGTCGACACCGGCGGGGACGCGGTCCTCGCCCAGCAGGTGCTCGGCGTAGAGGCCGGCCTCGATCGCCTTGGAGAGGTCGACCTCCTTGGCGGCGTCCAGCAGTGGCGTCCGGGAGATCTCGTGAAGGTAGACGCCGACCAGGTCGCGCTCCTCGGCAACCTCGTCGGTTCGCATGCCGATGTTCTTGTCCACGTTGCCCACGGTCCCCTCGCTCGCGCCGGTTGCCCGGTTCCTTGCCATCCCCACGTCCATCAGCCCTCCCCCGTAACTTGCGCCGTGCCCACCGGTGCTGACACCTACACAACAGCTGAGACGCGTCGGGGATTCCATGTCGTGAGTCGAAACTGTCACGAATGCCTGATAATCCGCTGAGAGCGCGGTCCATGTTTGCTGTCAGCACCCCATGTGGCGGCTCTCCGATGGGCACCACACCAGGGGCGGCGGATCGACGCGTCGCCGTCTCCCGGACCATGGCAGCACCGCCCGCCGGGGGACGCAGCGACCCGGGTCACCGTCGCGCTGCGATCCTGGTCACTGTCAGGACACGCGCCGGTGCACCGGTCGGTTCATCCACGCCCGTGGTAATACCCCACCCCCCGGTGAACAATCCGCACCGGTGATCCATGCCCGTACGTGACGGGGGTCGCAGGGTGGGTGGGAACGCGGGGGTGGGTCAGGAGGCGAGCAGGGCCAGGGCGCCGCGGACCTGGTCGGCGGAGCGGGCCAGGGCGGCCCGCGCGGCGGACACCTCCACGCCGGAGACGAGCAGGACCAGCGCCACCTTCATGTCGCCGTCGGCCTCGTGCAGGGCCCGGCGGCAGATCTCCTCCGAGCAGCCGGTGGCCTCGATCAGGATCGAGATCATCCGACCCCGGAGCTTGGCGTTGGTGGCGACCATGTCGATCATGAGGTTCGAGTAGACCCGACCGAGTCGGACCATCACGGCCGTGGAGAACGTGTTCAGCACCAGCTTCTGCGCGGTGCCCGCCTTCATCCGGGTCGACCCGGTGACGACCTCCGGTCCGGTGTCCACCCCGATGAAGACGTCCACCGAGCGGGCGGCCGCCGCCTCCGGGTTGGCACAGAGCAGCACGGTCGAGGCCCCCTTGGCCCTCGCCGCGGCGAGCGCCCCCAGGACGTACGGTGTGCGTCCGCTGGCGGCGAGCCCGACCACGAGGTCACCGGCCCGCACGCAGTCGGCTGCCTCGGCCGCGCCGCCCCGGTCGTCGTCCTCGGCGTCCTCGACCGCCCGCCACATGGCCTCCGGCCCGCCGGCGATGTGGGCGCAGAACCAGTGCCGGGGCGAGTTGAAGGTGGGCGCGAGCTCGGCGGCGTCGAGCACGCCGAGCCGGCCGGAGGTGCCGGCGCCGAAGTAGTGCACCCGGTGCCCGCCGCGCAGGGCGGTCACCGCCAGGTCCACCGTCGTGGCGATCTCGTCGAGGACGGCCGCGACGGCGCCGGGCACCCGCCGGTCCGCCTCGTTGATCACGGTGAGCACGTCCCGGGTCGACATGAGGTCAAGGTCCGCGCTGAGCGGGTTGCGCCGCTCCGTCGGCGCGCCGACCCGGATCACCGGCCGGGCCGTCACCGGGGCCGTCACCTCGTGGGGTTCCACCGCGCCCGCCGTCATGCCCGCCTCCGTCCCGGGCCGACCCGGTGTGACCGGACCGCCTCGGCTGTCGCTTCGAGGGCCTTCCTGGCCCGGGACCGGTTGCGCGCGGCCACCCCGACGAAGAGGCAGTCGACGACGGTGAGCTGGGCCAGCCGGCTCGCCATCGCGCCGGAGCGGTAGGTGGTCTCGCGGGCGGCCGTGGTGAGCACGAAGTCGGCCACCTCGGTGATGGGCGAGCGGGGGAAGTTCGTGAGCGCCACCGTGGCCGCCCCCCGGGCCCGCGCCTGCTCCAGCACCTCGATCACGTCGGAGGTGGTGCCGGTGTGCGAGATGCCGACCGCGACGTCACCCCGCCCGAGCAGCGCGGCCGAGGTCAGCGCGGTGTGCACGTCCGGGAAGTAGAAGGCGGTGCGGCCGATGCGGTGCAGCTTCTGCTGGAAGTCCGAGGCGACGAAGCCGCTGGCACCCGCCCCGTAGACGTCGATCCGGCCGGCGCCCGCGATGGCGTCCACGACCTGTTCGCAGATCGCCGGGTCGAGCTGCTCGGCCGTCTCCTCGACGGCCCGCGCGTCGTTGAAGGCGATGGTCGCGATGATCTGGGCGAGGTCGGCGCCGGGCGGGATGTCGCCGCCGACGACCCGGGCGTCCGGCGGCTCGACCCGGCGGGCGGCCTCGGCGGCGAGCCGGATCCGCAGCTGCGGGTAGCCGTCCATGCCGACGGACCGACAAAAGCGGATGACGGTCGCCTCGGATGTCTCGGCGGCGGTGGCGAGGTCGGTGATGGTCCGACGCGCGGCGTCGGCCGGATCGGAGACCACCAGCCGGGCGACCCGCTGCTCGGCCGGCGACAACGACGGGAGCAGGCCGCTGATGTGGACGATCAGCCCACCCGGCTCGTGACTCGCAGAAATCTTCGGACTCTTCGCCACGGATGAAACTTACTTTCACGAAGCGTGAGCGTCAACCATGACTCCCCGTATTGAGAAAAGTACCGCCTGCCCGGTTGGGCCGTTTCGCCCTACATGCTGTTCCCACGGACGCCGTCGCCTCCCGCGCGACCTGGCCGGGGTCGCCCGACGGTCGCCGCCGATCCGCACGCGACCTGGTGCAGGCGATGCCATCCCGCCGGCCGTGACGCCCGGCACGCGGCGCGGCGCCAGGCAGTCGGGCTCGACCGCACGCCGTCGGCTCAGGCGGTCAGCCGGCCGAGCGCGACCGGCTCCGCGCCGGGCGGCGCGGGCACACCGGCGGGCCGGCCGTCGCGCCCGTCGGCGGCCGGCAGCCAGCCGGCCATGTGGGCCTGGATCTGCCGGGAGACCTCCTCCGGTGGGCGTCCGGCGTCCACCACCACGAAGGTGGGGTACTCCGGCAGGGTCCGGTAGGCGGTGTCCGCGGCGGTCAGGTAACGCATGCTCTCGTGGTCGGTGCCGCGCTGCTCGATCCGCCGGTACGCCTCGGCGGGATCCACGGTCAGCAGGAAGGTCACCTGCGGTCGCGGGAACATCCGGTAGCCGGCCCGGGCCAGCCGCTCCCAGCGCTGGCCCCCGTGCGCGCGGATGCTCGCGTACTGGCAGGCGGAGTAGCGGTCCATGACCGCGACCCGGCCGGTGGCCAGGCAGCTGAGCAGGGCGACGGCGATCGCCAGCCAGCGGAGCACGGACTCCACCGCCAGCATCCCGGTGCGCCCGACGAGCCGCTGGGCGTCCGGGCGTCCGAGGCGGTGCGCGAGGCGGCCCAGCCAGCGCCGCCCGCCGGCGTTGCGGTGGTAGGTGGCGGGGCGGCCCGCCGCGGTGAGCGCGTCGGCGAGCCGGTGCGCCTGGGTGGTCTTGCCCGAGCCGTCGATGCCGATCAGGGCGACGGCGCGCAATCGGGCCCTGCCGCGCCGCGCCTGCGGTGATCTGGACACTCTGCACAGGCTATCCGACCCGCGCTCGTGTCCCCGAAGCTTTGTACCGTTTGCTCCCGGTTGACCCCGACCGTGCCCCCTGCCAGGTGTGGCCCGCCGGGATGCCGGGTACCGGAGTTGGATCAGCCGCCCACCACCATCGACGGGAGACGCCAATGGCAGAGCGCGGGGACGAGAGCCTGGTGCACACGCTGAAGAAGGTCGCCGCCGTGCTCAAGCAGGAAGAGATTCCCTTCGCGCTCGGGGGCAGCTTCGCGGTGTACGCCCACGGCGGTCACTCAAGCGAGCACGACGTCGACTTCCTCATCCGGGAGGTCGACGTGGAACGCTCCCTGGAGGCGCTGGTCGCGGCGGGCTTCACCGCCGAGCGGCCGCCCGAGGACTGGCTGGTCAAGGTCTTCGACGACGGTCGCATGGTGGACCTGATCCACCGGCCGATCGAGACGCCGGTGACCGAGGAGACGTTCGCCGACACGGTCGTCCGGCCGGTCGACGCGATTCACATGCCGGTGCTCTCGGCCACCCAGCTCATGGTGCACAAACTGCTGAGCTTCTCGCAGCACTACTGCGACTTCGCCCGGGGCCTGCCACTGGCCCGCTCCCTGCGCGAGCAGATCGACTGGGAACGGGTACGCAAGGAGACGCAGCACTCGCCGTACGCGGAGGCGTTCCTGGTGCTGCTGGACCGGCTGGAGGTGGTGCCGCACTCCGGCACCGTCGAGGGAGAGGGGACACCGTGACCGAGCACCGCGACGTCGCCACCGGACCGCCCGACGAGTACGTCGAGGCGGAGATCCACCGGCTGCTCACCGAGGACCCGGACGTGGCCGAACAGGGCATCACCGTGGTCCGACGCGAGCGCGGCCTCGTGCTCTACGGCGAGGTCGAGAGCCCGCACCGCCGGGAGGAGATCCTGCGCCGGGTGGCCGAACGCTTCCCGGACGTGCCGGTCACCAGCGACATCGGGGTGATCCGCGCGCAGGCGCCCACGGAGATCGAGCAACTGCCCTGAGGAGGTTCCATGGTGATCCGGATCGCCGCCGTGGGCGACGTGCATCTGGACGAGGACGTGGTCGGCCGGTTCCGGCCGGCCCTGGACGAGCTGCCCGAGCACGCCGACGTGCTGCTGCTCGCCGGCGACCTGACCCGGCACGGGACCGAGTCCGAGGCCCGGTGCGTGGCCACCGAGTTCGGCGGGCTCGGCGTGCCGGTGGTGACCGTGCTGGGCAACCACGACCACCAGTGCGACCAGGTGCCGCAGGTGGTCAAGGTGCTCGAGGACGCCGGGATCACCGTGCTGGAGGGCGACGGCGTCGTGCTGGACTGCGCCGGCGGCCGGCTGGGTGTGGCCGGGGTGAAGGGGTTCGGCGGGGGGTTCGCCGGCCGCTGCGCCAGCGACTTCGGCGAGCCGGAGATGAAGGCGTTCGTCCGGACCACCACGGAGAGCGCGGACGCCCTCTCCGCCGCGCTGAGGGGGCTGGACTGCGACGTGCTGGTGGCGCTCACCCACTACTCGCCGGTGCCGGACACGCTCGCCGGCGAGCCGCTGGAGATCTACCCGTTCCTGGGCTCGTACCAGCTCGGTCAGGCGATCGACTCGGCGCCGACCGCGCTGGCCCTGCACGGGCACGCGCACGCCGGCAGCGAGCGGGGCACCACGCCCGGCGGGGTCCGCGTGCGCAACGTCGCCCACCCCGTGATCAAGCAGGCGTACAGCGTCTTCCACCTGGGCGACCACCTCGATCCGGCACAGGTTTCCGGCGTCGGCAGCTCGGGTATTCAGCAATCATGGAGCTGATTCTCTGGATTCTCGCAGTCGTACTCGTGGTCGCCGGCATCCTCGCGCTGTTCCGGCGGCAGATCCTGTGGGGCGTCGTCCTCATCGTGGTCGGCCTGCTCGTCGGGCCGGGTGGTGTGAGCATCTTCAATTGATGTGGCGGCTAGAAGCCGCCGTCAGGGACCCACCGGGGTCGTCGTGACCGGAACTCCGTCCTCCCGACAGGAGAATCCGGACACGACGACCCCGGTGTTCTGCCTACCGGGGTGTGATCGCGGGTTTACCGTGCGCCTCCGGCGGAGACATCTCGACCATGGAGATGTCTGGGAGCGCTGAACGTACGGGTGGCGCCCGGCAGTGGTGGGCGCTGCTCGGCTTCGGGGCCGCCGTGTTCGTCGCCGCGGCGATCGGCGGGCTGGGCGTGCGGGGCACCTCGGCCGAGTACGCGAGCCTCGAACAGCCGGCGTGGGCTCCCCCGTCCTGGCTCTTCGGACCGGTCTGGAGCCTCCTCTACGCGATGATCGCGGTGGCCGGCTGGCTGGTCTGGCGGCGGGTCGGCTTCGGCCCTGCCCTCTGGGCGTGGATCGCCCAGCTGGTGCTCAACGCCGCCTGGACCCCGCTGTTCTTCGGCGCCGGCCGCTACGGGCTGGCGTTCGTCGAGATCCTGCTGATGTGGGTGGCGATCGGCGTGACGGTCGCGATCTTCCGCACGGTGTCCCGCCCGGCGACCCTGCTGATGCTGCCCTACTGGGCGTGGGTCACCTTCGCGGCCGCGCTGAATTTCGCCATCTGGCGCCTCAACAGCTGAACGCCCCCGACCTCGCGACGTGCACCGGGCCATCCCGGCCGGCGACAGGCGGCCCCCGGCCGGTAGGCGGACCGCACGACACGGCACGGGCCCCGGTGAAGCCGGGCCCCGTGCCGTCGCCCGCTCAGCAGCGGGGCACGTCGTGGATCCTCAGCAGCGGGGGACGCCGGGGATGTAGCCGTCGGAGCCGGTGTAGACGTACGCGTCGGCGATGTACTGGCCGCTGCCGATCCGGTCCCAGATCGTGCTGGTGCCGTAGGTGCCGGTGACGCTGGTGCCGCTGGTCTGGCAGTAGATGGTCACCCGGGCTCCGTCGGCGACGGTGCCCACCGCGGTGTAGCCGGTGCCCGGGCCGGAGCGGACGGTCAGCGCCGACCCGGCCGTGTTGACCGTGCCGGAGCCAGTGCTGCTGCCGCAGCCGTTGTCGCTGGTGTAGTTCTTGGTGCCCCAGTAGAGGGCGAGCGCGCCGTTGAACCGCACCTGGATGTCGGCGCCGTTGAGCCGCTGCTCGTAGTGCAGGTGCGGGCCGCTGGAGCCGCCGGTGCTGCCGACCCAGCCGATCACCTTGCCGTAGCCGACGGTCTGACCCACGGAGACGTTGAAGCCGTTGAGGTGGGCGTAGTAGGTGCTGTACCCACTACCGTGGTTGATCCGGACGTACTTTCCGTAACTGGTGCCGCCGAGATCCGTGACCCGGTCGACGGTGCCGGGCGCGCTCGCCACCACCGGATCGCCGAGGTCGTCGGTGCGGTTGAAGTCCACCGCGTACGCCGGGCTGTGGCCCGTCCGGGTCTGGCCGGACCAGGTCTGCCCGCACGGGAACGGAACCTTGAACGTCGGGGCGGCCATCGCCGGGGCCGCCGGGACCAGCACGCCCACGGCCAGCAGACCGGCCGCCAGCAGGCCCAACCACCGCTTACCCATCCAGAACCTCCTATGTTGAAATCCTTCGATCACCTGCTTGCAGCGTGTCAGAAAATGCCGTCGATGAAAAGGGGTCCGACCTCCGTGTGGGAGCGTGCCCAACAGGGGGCCTACGGGTTTCTGGATTGTTACTTCCTCGTGTCCAGTTAGGGGTGGACCAGTCCAGATGCAAGCGCTTACATGTGGGTGACGTCCATCGGACCGGCGCGGGTTCGATC
The DNA here is from genome assembly GCF_040640035.1 of Micromonospora sp. NPDC023633. NCBI lineage: Bacteria > Bacillati > Actinomycetota > Actinomycetes > Micromonosporales > Micromonosporaceae > Micromonospora > Micromonospora sp. NPDC023633. The sequence goes on from NZ_JBFABB010000003.1 coordinate 109,789, forward strand.
CCTGCACGCGCCGGCAAGGAAGGAGAACGGCATGGCGTTTGCCAGATCACGCCAGGCTCTCGCGATCGCCGGCGTCCTGGGGCTGGCGCTGAGCGCCACCGCCTGCGGCACCGGCAACGACAAGAAGAGTGACACCGCGGGCTCCGCGGAGTGCGCCGCATACGAGAAGTACGGCGACAACGACGGCAAGAAGGTCACGATCTACTCGTCGATCCGGGACATCGAGGCCGACCGCCTCACGGAGTCCTGGAAGCAGTTCGAGGACTGCACCGGCATCGAGATCGACCACGAGGGCAGCGCCGAGTTCGAGGCGCAGCTCGGTGTCCGGGTCGACGGCGGCAACGCCCCCGACCTCGCGTTCATCCCGCAGCCGGGTCTGGTCAAGCGCTTCGTCGACTCGGGCAAGCTCAAGCCGGTCGGCGCGGACACCAAGAAGATGGCCGAGGAGAACTTCCCGGCCGACTGGCTGAAGTACAGCACCGTCAACGGCCAGCTCTACGGCGCCCCGCTCGGCTCCAACGTGAAGTCCTTCGTGTGGTACTCGCCGAAGACCTTCAAGGAGAAGGGCTGGACCGTCCCCACCAGCTGGGACGAGCTGATCAAGCTCAGCGACCAGATCGCGGCCACCGGCGCCAAGCCGTGGTGCGCCGGCATCGAGTCCGGTGACGCCACCGGCTGGCCGGCCACCGACTGGATCGAGGACGTGATGCTGCGGACGCAGACCCCCGAGGTCTACGACCAGTGGACGAGCCACGGCATCCCGTTCAACGACCCGAAGGTCGTCGAGGCCGTCGACAAGGCCGGCACCATCCTCAAGAACGAGAAGTACATGAACGGCGGCTACGGCGGCGTGAAGAGCATCGCCACCACCGCCTTCGGTGAGGCCGGTCTGCCGATCACCACCGGCAAGTGCGCGCTGCACCGCCAGGCGTCCTTCTACGCCAACCAGTGGCCGAAGGGCACCAAGGTGGCCGAGGACGGCGACGTCTTCGCCTTCTACTTCCCGGCGATCGACGCCAGCAAGGGCAAGCCGGTGCTGGGCGGCGGCGAGTTCGTCGCGGCCTTCAACGACCGTCCCGAGGTCCAGGCCGTGCAGACCTACCTCGCGTCCGGTGAGTACGCCAACAGCCGCGCCAAGATCGGCGACTGGGTGTCGGCGAACAACAAGCTCGACCTGGCCAACGTCGCGAACCCGATCGACAAGCTCTCCGTCCAGATCCTCCAGGACAAGAGCACCGTCTTCCGGTTCGACGGTTCGGACCTGATGCCGGCCACCGTCGGCGCGGGGACGTTCTGGAAGGGCATGGTCGACTGGATCAACGGCAAGGACACCGCGACCGTGCTGCAGGGCATCGAGAGCAGCTGGAAGTGATCTGAACCGGTGGGCCGGTCCGCGCACGCGGGCCGGCCCACCGGCTGATTAAGGACCTGGGAGGGTCGATGGAGTTCGACTTCGCTGAGGAACAGCCGAAGTTCCTCATGCTGATGTACGGGCTGATCGCTTTCGTCGCGGTGGTGGGCGGTCTGCTCCTGCTCCTCGACGTGGTGCCGGCCTGGTTCGCCCGCCGTCGGGAGGCGCAGATCGTCGCCGCCTCCGCGAGCGGCGCCCCGCTCCCCCGCCGGCGCAAGCCACGGGAGGGCATGTTCGCGCTCTTCTTCCTACTGCCGACGGTGCTGCTGCTCACCATCGGGCTGGTGGTCCCGGCCATCCGCACCACGCTGCTGTCGTTCATGGACGGCAACAGCAACGAGTGGGTCGGGCTGCGCAACTACGGCTGGATGTTCTCCGAGGACTCCATCGTCCGGGTGCTGATCAACACCCTGGTGTGGGTACTCCTCGTCCCGCTGGTGGCCACCTCGTTCGGCCTGCTCTACGCCATCATGGTGGACAAGGCCCGGTTCGAGTCGGTGGCCAAGTCGCTGATCTTCCTGCCGATGGCGATCTCCTTCGTGGGCGCGAGCATCATCTGGAAGTTCGTCTACGCCTACCGGGGCGACGGGCAGGAGCAGATCGGCCTGCTCAACCAGATCGTGGTCAGCCTCGGCGGCGAGCCGAAGCAGTGGCTGTTGGAGTCACCGCTCAACACGCTGCTGCTGATCGTGATCATGGTCTGGATCCAGGCGGGCTTCGCCATGGTGGTGCTCTCGGCCGCGATCAAGGCGATCCCCGCCGACATCGTGGAGGCGGCCCGCCTCGACGGGGTCACCCCGTGGCAGATGTTCTGGCAGATCACCATGCCGAGCATCCGACCGGCGCTGATCGTGGTCGTGGTGACGCTGTCGATCGCCACCCTCAAGGTCTTCGACATCGTCCGGACGTCCACCAACGGCAACTACGACACCAGCGTGATCGCCAACGAGATGTACAACCAGGCGTTCCGGTACGGCCAGAACGGGCAGGGCTCGGCCCTGGCGGTGTTCCTGTTCATCCTGGTGATCCCGATCGTGATCTACCAGATCCGCAACATCCGTCAGCAGCGGGAGGGCTGAGATGACCACCGCAACGCCCACCGTCGCCGCCGGCACCCAGAAGACCGACGGCCGGGGCACCAGCATCGCCGGGCGGGTCCGCAAGCGGCTGAACAGCCGTACCGCGACCCTCGTCTCTATCGTCATCGCGATTGTCTGGACCATCCCCACCTTCGGCCTGTTCATCTCCTCGTTCCGGCCGGAGGACCAGATCAAGAGCAGCGGGTGGTGGACCTTCTTCACCGACCCGCAGTTCACCTTCGAGAACTACCAGGAGGTGCTGTTCGGCCGCTCCTCGTCGTCCGGGCAGCTCGCCAGCTACTTCATCAACTCGCTGGCGATCACCATCCCGTCGGTGCTCTTCCCGCTCGCCTTCGCGGCCCTGGCCGCGTACGCGCTGGCCTGGATCAACTTCCGGGGGCGGGACTGGATGTACATCGCGATCTTCGCGCTGCAGATCGTGCCGCTGCAGATGGCACTGGTGCCGCTGCTGAAGTTCTTCTCCACCGGGGTCAGCATCGGCGGGGTCACCGTCATGCCGGCCTGGGACCTGGTCGACGAACAGAAGTTCGCGCAGGTGTGGTTCGCGCACACCTGCTTCGCGCTGCCGTTCGCCGTCTTCCTGCTGCACAACTTCATCTCGCAGCTCCCGGGTGACCTGATGGAGGCCGCCCGGGTCGACGGGGCCACCCACCCGAAGATCTTCCGCAGCATCGTGCTGCCGCTGATCACCCCGGCGCTGGCCGCGTTCGGCATCTTCCAGTTCCTCTGGGTCTGGAACGACCTGCTGGTCGCGCTGATCTTCGCCGGTGGCGGCAACGAGACCGCCCCGCTCACCGTCCGGCTGGCCGAGATGGCCGGCACCCGGGGCAACGAGTGGCAGCGGCTCACCGCCGGCGCGTTCGTCTCGATCGTCGTACCGCTGATCGTCTTCCTGTCCCTCCAGCGTTACTTCGTGCGCGGCCTGCTCGCCGGCAGCGTCAAGGGCTGAGGCGTCTCCGCCGCCGCCGGGTCACCGGCGGCGGCGGAGCGGGCGGAGCGGGGGGTAGCGTGACGAGGATCGACGATGTCGCACGCCTGGCCGGAGTCTCCACCGCCACTGTGTCCCGGGCGTTGCGGGGGCTGCCGACGGTCTCGGCCGCGACCCGCCGCCGGGTGCTCGCGGCGGCCGAGCAACTGGAGTACGCCGTCTCGCCGAGCGCCTCGCGGCTGGCCGGCGGGCGCACCGGCACGGTCGCCGTCGTGGTTCCCCGCATCACCCGGTGGTTTTTCGGGACCGTCGTCGAGGCGGTCGAGGACTTCCTCCAGCAGGCGGGCTACGACCTGCTGCTGCACAACCTCGGCGGGCGGGAGCAGGTCCGCCAGCGGGTGCTACGCACCGCCAACCTGCACAAGCGGGTGGACGCGATCATGCTGGTCGCCACGCCGCTGCGAGCCGCCGACCTGACCGCCCTGGCCAAGCTGGAACTGCCCGGGGTGACCATCAGCTCCGGCACGGTGGTGCCCGGCTGGCCCTGCGTACGCATCGACGACGTGGGCGTCGCGCGGACCGCCACCCGCCACCTGCTCGACCTGGGCCACCGCAGGATCGCCCACATCTCCGGCGACCCGGACGACGAGCTGGCCTACACCACCCACCTCGACCGGCGGCGCGGCTACCGGGACGCGCTGCGCGACGCCGGGATCGACCCGGACCCCGGCCTCGACGTGGAGTCGCAGTTCACCATCAGCGGCGGCACGCGGGCCACCGAGGAACTGCTCCGGCGCGGCGACCCGCCGACGGCGATCTTCGCGGCCTGCGACGAGATGGCGATGGGGGCGATGACCGCGCTGCGCGACGCCGGCCTGCGGGTGCCGCAGGACGTCAGCGTGATCGGCGTCGACGACCACGACCTGGCCGGCGTCCTCGGGCTGAGCACGATCGCCCAGCCCGCGGCGGAACAGGGCCGGCTCGCCGCGCGGATCCTGCTCGACCCGCTGCACGGCGGGCTCCTGGCGCAGCGGAGCGGCCCCTATCTCGACACGCCGGGATCGCCGGTGATCCTGCCCACTCGGCTCGTCGTGCGTGAATCGACTGCACCACCCCGGGCACACTAACGGCAACCGCCGACCCCGGGCAGCATCCGACCGTCCGGCTCGACACACGGGAGAAGGCCCTGAACAGCAACCCGACACACCAGGACACGCCCGCCGGCCCGGCCACCGGTTGGTGGACCAGGGCCACCATCTACCAGGTCTATCCGCGCTCCTTCGCCGACTCCGACGGCGACGGGATCGGCGACCTGCCCGGCATCACCGCCCGCCTGGACCACCTCGTGGAACTGGGCGTGGACGCGCTCTGGCTGTCGCCGTTCTACCCGTCGCCGCAGGCCGACGCCGGGTACGACGTGGCGGACTACCGGGACGTGGACCCGCTCTTCGGCACCCTCGCCGACGCCGACCGGCTGATCGCCGAGGCGCACTCGCGCGGGCTGCGGGTAATCGTCGACCTGGTGCCCAACCACACGTCGTCGGCGCACCGGTGGTTCCAGGCGGCGCTCCCCGCCGCCCCGGGCAGCCCGGAGCGCGCCCGCTACGTCTTCCGCGACGGCCGGGGGCCGGACGGCGCGCAGCCGCCCAACGACTGGCAGAGCGTCTTCGGCGGGCTGGCCTGGACCCGCGTCACCGAGGCCGACGGCAGCCCCGGCCAGTGGTACCTGCACCTGTTCGACGCCGGGCAGCCCGACGTCAACTGGGACAACCCCGAGGTCCGGGAGGAGTTCCTGGGGGTGCTGCGGTTCTGGCTGGACCGCGGCGTCGACGGCTTCCGCGTCGACGTGGCGCACGGCCTGATCAAGCAGGCCGACCTGGCCGACTGGCAGGAGCCGCAGGAGATCCTCTCCGGCCAGGAGATCGACAAGCCGCGACCGCCGATGTGGGACCAGGAAGGCGTGCACGACATCTACCGGGACTGGCGGCGCCTGCTGGACGGTTACCCGGGCGAACGGATCCTGGTCGCCGAGGCGTGGGTCGAGCCGGCCGAGCGGCTGGCCCGCTACGTCCGCCCGGACGAGATGCACCAGGCGTTCAACTTCGAGTACCTGCTCGCCGCGTGGACCGCGCCGGCCCAGTACGCGGTCATCACCCGCTCGCTGGAGGCCACCGACGCCGTCGGCGCCCCGACCACCTGGGTGCTCTCCAACCACGACGTGGTCCGGCACGCCTCCCGGCTGGGGCTGCCGGTCGGCGCCAAGCGGCCCAACGGCATCGGCATCGGCGACCCGCAGCCGGACGCCGCGCTCGGCCTGCGCCGGGCTCGGGCGGCCAGCCTGCTGATGCTCGCCCTGCCCGGCTCGGCCTACCTCTACCAGGGCGAGGAGCTGGGCCTGCCGGAGCACACCACGATGCCCGACGAGGCCCGGCAGGACCCGACCTGGGTGCGCAGCGGGCACACCGAGCGGGGCCGGGACGGCTGCCGGGTGCCGATCCCGTGGGAGGCCGACGCCCCGTCGTACGGCTTCGGGCCGACCGACGCGAGTTGGCTGCCGCAACCATCGCTCTGGGCGGAGTACGCGCTGGACCGGCAGCGGGACACGCCCGGATCGACGTACGAGCTGTACCGGACGGCGCTGCGGCTGCGCCGCGAGCACCGGCTCGGCGAGGGCCCGCTGGAGTGGCTCGCCTCCGGCGACGAGGTGCTGTCGTTCCGCAACGGCGCGCTGACCGTGCTGACCAACTTCGGCGACGCGGCCGTGCCGGTGCCCACCGGGACCGAACTGGTGCACGCCAGCGCCCCGCTGGACGCCGACGGCGCCGTTCCCACCGACGTGACCGTCTGGGTCCGCTCGGCCTGACGCGGCAGGGGGTCCCTCGGCAGCGCCGCGACGTTGCCGAGGGGCCTCTCCCTACAGGCGCTCGGCGCGGTCGTGCAGCAGGTCGCCGACGGCGGCGATGTCGCCCGGCGAGGTGCGCGAGGCCAGCCAGTACATGACGCCCGTCGGGATGAAGAAGAGCTGGAAGGCCGCCAGCCCGACGGCGTAGTTCAGCGGCGGCGGGAAGGCCGCCGACAGGCGGTGGAAGGCCACCCCGACCAGCCCGTTGCCGGCCGCCCGGCCGACGCCGTTGACCAGGTTGCCGAGGCTGTAGACGGTCCCCCGGTGCTCGGGCGGGTTGACGTCGGCGATCAGGGCGAACCAGTTCGGCGAGTTGGCCGAGGTGAGTGCCAGGGCCACCACGGCGGTGAGCAGGCTCAGCCCGACCGTCGGCTCGGTGACCACGCTGGCCAGCACCGCCCGGACCACCGTCCCGGCGCCGGCGCCGTCCGGCACGTCGATGCGCACCGGCACGAAGAAGAGCACCAGGTAGAACGGCAGCGCCGCGAGGATGCCGACCGCCGCGACCAGCGCCCTGCCCCGGGGCGTACGCCGTTGCAGCGCGTCGCCGACCAACCCGCCCACGATGGAGAGCACCCCGCCGAGCTGGAACAGGGTGGCGAAGACGCTGCCCACCACCACGGCGGTGGCGGCGGAGTAGCCCTGGTCCTCGGCCCGCTCGGCGAAGAGCACCGGCAGCCAGACCAGCGACCCGAAGGCCGCCTGGGCGGTGAGGCCCTGCAGGATCAGCCAGCGGTTCGTACGCCGGCTGAGGATCCTCGGCAGGTCCGCCCGGCTGATCCGGTAGTCGTACTCGGCGCCGGTGGCGAGCGCGTCGGCCAGTTCCGGCTCGCTCTGCCCGCGCCGGATGTCGTAGGTGAACAGGTAGGCGACGGTGGCCGCGAGGCCGACCACGGTCAGCAGCAGGAACGGTCGCCGCCAGTCGGCGGCCCCGAGCAGGCCGCCGACCAGCGTGCCGGCCAGCGTGCCGACGCCCTGGGACAGCCCCCAGAAGCTCATCACCAGCCCCCGGCGGCGGGGCGAGATCAGGTCGGTGACGACCGAGAAGCCGACCGACCCGACCGCGCCCAGCCCGACCGCCGCCAGGATCTGCGCGGCCAGGAAGGCGGGATAGTTCACCGCGACGGCGCTGCCGCCCGTGCCGAGCGCCCAGATCAGGGTGCCGAGCATCAGCAGCGGCTTGCGGTTCGCGCGGTCGCCGACGTACGCCCAGCCCACTGCGGCCACCGCGCTGGCCAGGAAGCTCACGGCGGTGACCAGGCCGAGCAGCCGCTGCGGCACGTCGAAGGCGTCGGAGATGGGCCCGTACAGCGGGGGGACCAGGCCGATCGCCACGTTGTCCAGCGAGGCGAGCAGCACGAAGACCACGACGCTGTAGAACCGGTGCGCGGGCGTCCCGCCCCGGGCCCGCGCCGGCCCGCCCCTGGTCGAGGTCATGTGCGGCAGCCAACCAGGATCAGGTCACGAGCGGGTGACGACGCGCGGGCGCGCCCGGCCACTCAGAGATAGCCGCCGATCGCGGGCGGGGCGGCGGGCGCGGCCGGGGTGCCCGCCCGCAGCGCGTACAGCTCGGCGAGGGTGGCGCCCTGGGGCGGCACCCCCGCCGCCGTGCCCAGCCATCCGGTCGCCTCCTTGTACGACAGCGGGCCGACCTCGATCCGGGCCAGGCAACGCCCCGGGCGGACCACCGCCGGGTGCAGCCGGGACAGGTCCTCGTTCGTGGTGATCGCGACGAGCACGTCACGTCCCTGCCCGAGCAGCCCGTCGGTGAGGTTGAGCAGCCGGGACAGGGCCTGCCCGGCGGCCTGCTTCGCCTCGCCCCGGATCAGCTCGTCGCAGTCCTCCAGGATGAGCAGCCGCCACCGGCGGCCCGTCCCCTGCTCGCCGTCCTCGTCCCCGACCGCCACCTCGGACAGGTACGCCGTGTCCGCGAAGAGCACGTCCGGGTCGAGCACGGCGTCGACCTGGCACCAGTCGCGCCAGGAGCGGGCGAGGGCGCGCAGCGCGGTGGTCTTGCCCGTCCCGGGCGCCCCGTGCAGCAGCACCAGCCGGCCGGAGAGGCGCTCCGGGGTGGTCGCCATCAGCGCGTCGAGCGCGTCGCGTGCCGCGGCGGCGTAGTTCGGCCGGATCGCCGCCCACTCCGGCGCGGCGATGGACCGCACGTCGCGCTGGCTGCCCCGGCGGGGGTTCTGGTGCCAGAAGCCGATCCGCCCGGCGCCCGGGTCCTCCGGTTCGGCGGCGCCGTCGACGATCCGGTCGAGGGTCGCCCGGCCCAACTCCTCGGAGACCGCCGTGACCGTCACCTCGGCGCCGCGTCCCTTCCAGGTGACCACCCGGGCCGTCCAGCCGTCGCCGGCCAGCAGGCGGGACCGCTGCCGGTTCTCCACCGCCGTGCGCAGCAGCCGCCCGTCCGGGGCGGTCAGCGGCGCGTCGGGGCGCACCCGGGAGAGCCGGACCGTGTGCGACCACGGGTGCCGGCCGGTGACGAAGTCCGCCAGGACCAGCGCGTCGATGACGTCGCAGGGGGTGTCCGCGTCGTCGTACTGGAGCATCGAGGGAATGCCGGTGCCGGGTGCCTCGTCCGCTTCGGGGCTGGTTCGCATCCGTCGATGATCGCGAGCCGGCGCGCGTCCGTACAGTCGTTTACCCCGCCACGGCGTCGACCCGGTGCAGGAAGTGCTCGCGGGCGGCGGCGTACCGCTCGCGGATGGCGGGGACCGGGGTGGCGGCGTACTCCTCGGTGCCCTGGACGGACCACGTGGGGGGCGCCGCGCCGCCTAGGGCGACCCAGGCGGCCTGGCGCGCCGCGCCGTCGGCGACGTACTCGCCGGGCGGCGGGACGACCACCGGCACCCCGAGGACCTGCGGCGCGATCCGGCGCACGGCCGCCGAGCGGGCGCCGCCGCCCACCAGGATCACCCGGCGCACCGTGGCGCCCTGCGCGGTGAGCGCGTCGAGGCCGTCGGCGAGGGCGCAGAGCAGCCCCTCGACGGCGGCGCGCGCCAGGTGGGCCGCCGTCGAGGTGCGCAGGGTCAGCCCGTGCACGGCCCCGGACGCCAGCGGCCGGTCGGGCGTCCGCTCGCCCTCCAGGTAGGGCACCATGACCAGCCCGTCCGCGCCGGCGGGGGCGGCCAGCGCCAGCCCGGCCAGCTCGTCCAGGCCGACCCGGAGCATCGACGCGGCGGCGTCGAGCACCCGGGCCGCGTTGAGCGTGCAGACCAGGGGCAGGAAGCGGCCGGTGGCGTCGGCGAAGCCGGCGACCGTGCCGCTCGGGTCGGCGGCCGGGGCGTCGGCGACGCTGAACACGGTGCCGGAGGTGCCGATCGAGACGACCACGTCGCCCGGGCCCGCGCCGACGCCGAGCGCGGCGGCGGCGTTGTCCCCGGTGCCGGGGCCGAGCACCGCCCCGCCGTCGGGCAGGCCCCGGAGGGTGTCGGGGCGTGCGGCGCCGGCCGGCTCCGCCGGACCGAGCACCGTCGGCACGTGCGGGCGCCGGCCGAACGCCCGCTCCAACAGGTCGAGCCGATAGTCGCCGGTGGCCGGGGACCAGTAGCCGGTGCCGCTGGCGTCGCCCCGGTCGGTGCGCAGCGCCGCCAGGCCCGCCGCGCCGGCCAGCCGCCAGGTGAGCCAGTCGTGCGGCAGGCACACCGCCGCCACCCGGGCCGCGTGCTCCGGCTCGTGCCGGGCCAGCCAGCGCAGCTTCGTGGAGGTGAAGCTGGCCACCGGCACGCTGCCCACCGCGTCCGCCCAGAACCGGCGGCCGGCCTCCCCGCCACCGGCCTCCTCGACCAGCTCGGCGGCGGCCCCGGCGGAACGGGTGTCGTTCCACAGCAGCGCCGGCCGGACCACGCCGCCCGCCTCGTCGAGGCACACCATGCCGTGCTGCTGGCCGGCGACGGAGACCGCCGCCACGTCGGCCAGCCCGCCGGCGGCGTCGACCGCCGCGCCCAGCGCGGACCACCACGCCGCGGGGTCGACCTCCGTGCCGTCCGGGTGCGGCGCCCGGCCCTGCCGGAGCAGGGCGCCCGTCTCCGCGTCCCGGACGACGACCTTGCAGGACTGGGTCGAGGAGTCGACCCCCGCGACGATCGGCATCGCCGGCGGCCTCAGCGGGCGCCGAGCAGGTGCTCGACGGCGAGCTGGTTGAGCCGGACGAAGCCGAAGCCCCGCGCGGCGGCCCCGTCGACGTCGAACTCCTCGAACGCGGAACGGTCGGCGAGCAGGTCGGCGTAGCCCTCCCCCGGCGCCAGCGTCGGCGTGCCGAGGTCGGCGACCCGGCTCACGGCCAGCGCCTCGGCGACCTCCGGGTCCGCCCGGAACGCCGCCGCCCGCTCCTTGAGCAGGAGGTAGGTGCGCATGTTCGCCTCCGCCGACGCCCAGACGCCGGTCATGTCCTCGGTGCGCGAGGGCTTGTAGTCGAAGTGCCGGGGGCCGTCGTAGGCGGGGACGCCGCCGGGGCCGCCGTGCTCCAGCAGGTCGACCAGCGCGAACGCGTTCAGCAGATCGCCGTGGCCGAAGACGAGGTCCTGGTCGTACTTGACGCCGCGCTGCCCGTTGAGGTCGATGTGGAACAGCTTGCCCTGCCAGAGCGCCTGGGCGATGCCGTGGGCGAAGTTCAGGCCGGCCATCTGCTCGTGCCCCACCTCCGGGTTGAGCCCGACCAGCTCGGGGCGGGCCAGGGTGGAGATGAAGGCCAGGGCGTGCCCGACGGTGGGCAGCAGGATGTCGCCGCGCGGCTCGTTCGGCTTGGGCTCGATGGCGAAGCGCAGGTCGTAGCCGGAGTCGACGACGTACTGGCAGAGCAGGTCGACGGCCTCCCGGTAGCGGTCCAGCGCGGCCCGGACGTCCTTGGCGAGGTCGTACTCGGCACCCTCCCGGCCGCCCCACATCACGAAGGTGCGGGCACCCAGCTCCGCGGCGAGGTCGACGTTGCGCAGCACCTTGCGCAGCGCGTACCGCCGGACGTCGCGGTCGTTGCTGGTGAAGCCGCCGTCCTTGAAGACCGGGTGGGTGAAGAGGTTGGTGGTCACCATCGGCACCACCAGGCCGGTCTCGTCGAGCGCCTTGCGGAAGCGGGCCACATGCCGGTCGCGGGTGGCGGCGTCCACGCCGAAGGGCACCAGGTCGTCGTCGTGGAACGTGATCCCGTACGCCCCCAGCTCGGCGAGCCGGTGCACCGCCTCGACCGGGTCCAGCTCGGAACGGGTGGCGTCGCCGAACGGGTCGCGGGCCTGCCAGCCCACCGTCCAGAGGCCGAAGGAGAACTTGTCGGCGGGGGTGGGACGGGGTGCCATGGCAGACCTCCGGGGGTGTCGTCCGCTATTTGTTCAGTGGTTGAATTATTTGATCGGCCTGTGGCAGTGTCAAGGGGTGACCCGACCCGACGCCCCGCCCGGGGCGGTGCGGCAGGGCAGCCTGCGCGAGTGGAACCTCGCCGTGGTGCTCGGCCGGATCGCCGCTGCCGACCGCCCGCCCTCCCGGGCCGAGCTGGCCGCCGGCACCGGCCTCACCCGGGCCACCGTCTCGGCCGTGGTGGAGGACCTGCTGGCCGGCCGGTTGGTCGCCGAGGCGGAGCCGACGCCCCGCACCGGCGCGGGGCGGCCGTCCCGGGGCCTGGTGCTCGCCACGGACGGCCCGGCCGGGCTCGGCCTGGAGATCAACGTCGACTACCTGGCCGCCTGCGTGGTCGACCTCGCCGGCCGGGTCCGCCACCACACCGTGCACCGCGCCGACCTGCGGCCCGTCTCCCCCACCGAGGCGCTCGCCCGGCTGGCCGAGCTGGCCGCCCGCGCCCGCGCCGACGCCACCCGAGAGGGGCTCACCCTGGCCGGCGCGGCCCTCGCGGTGCCCGGCCTGGTCGACGACGCCGGCCTGGTCCGGCTCGCGCCGAACCTCGGCTGGCGCGACGTGCCCGTACCCGCGCTGCTGGGCGCGGGGGCGCCGCTGACCGCGCACGTCGACGGCGTACCGCCGCTGGTGGTCGACAACGAGGCCAACCTCGCCGCGCTGGGCGAGTTGCACGCCGGCCCGGCGGGCCGGCCCAGCTTCCTGCACGTCTCCGGGGAGGTCGGCATCGGCGCCGGGATCGTGCTCGACGGAGCCCTGTTCCGGGGCGCGCGCGGCTGGAGCGGCGAGATCGGTCACATCCCGATCCGGCCCGACGGCCCGCCCTGCCGGTGCGGCGGGCGGGGCTGCCTGGAGACGTACACCGGGCAGGAGGCGATCCTGGCGGCGGCCGGCCTCGCCGGCGCGGACCTCCCGGCGGACACCGCGACGACCCGGCTGGCGGAACTGGCCGGGGCCGGCGACCCCGCCGCGCTGCGGGCCCTCGCCGAGGCCGGGACGGCCCTGGGGGTCGCCGTCGCCGGCGTGGTGAACCTGCTGGACCTCGACACCGTGGTGCTCGGCGGCGGATACGCCCCGCTCGCGCCGTGGCTGCGCCCGCCGGTGCTCGCCGAGATCTCCCGGCGGGTGCTCACCGCGGCCTGGTCGCCGGTCACCGTCCGCCCGGCGGCCCTCGGCGCCGCCGCCGCTGCCGTCGGTGGGGCCGGTTCGGTGGTACGCCGGATCCTGGCGCGCCCGGCCGGCTGGCTGGCCCGCCCGGCCTGAGTCGCCTTCCTCCGATGGCGGCGCGGCTTCGCCTCGGTACGCTTGCCCCGAGGCAACGACCACATCCGAGGAGTGCACGACCAGCATGCGCACAGGTCACCAGACCGGGGCGCCCGGCGAGCCGCGGTGACCAGCGCTCCCCGGGGCGGTGTCACGGGCCCGGCCGAGGGCGGGCAACCCGGCCGCTCCCCCGGCGCCGCGCGGCCGGCCGACTCCCGGCTCACCCGGGAGGTGCTCGACAGGCTCGCCGAGGCGGTCGTGACGGCCGACCGGGCGGGGCTGGTGACGCTGGTCAACGCGATGGCGACCACGTTCCTCCCCGAGGTCGCGCCCGGCACGGACCTGAACACCTGTCCGGTACCGGCCATCGCCCGGGCGATGGGGGCCGGGGCGGACAGCTTCGACACCGAACACGGCGGCCGCCGGCTGTGCGGCGTACGACGCGACCTGGCCGACGGGCGGCACGCCTGGTACGTGCGGGACGTCACCGAGGAACACGCGCGCGTGGAGGCGCTGCACGTCGAGCGTTCCCGGACGGTGTTCCTCGCCCAGGCCGGCAGCCGGCTCGGGCTCTCCCTCCAGCGTGAGCAGACGCTGCGGACCGCGACGACCCTGCCCGTGCCCTACCTCGCCGACCTGGCGATGGTGGTCCACCTGCCGCCCCCGTCCGCGCAGCCGCACTGGATCCGGTACGACGGCGTCGACCCCGCCCCCGCGACCGGGCTGGCGGGCTGGTCGCTGACCGACTCGCTGCCCGGCCTGGCCGAGGCGCTGGCCGGCCACGCGGTGGACCCGGCCCGGTGGCCGGACGGGGAGACGGCCGACCTGTCCACCGTGCTTCCGCCCGGCTTCGGCCGGCCCGGCACCGTGCTGACCAGCCCCATGCGGGGCGCCGGCCGCACCACCGGCGCCCTGGTGCTGGTCCGGCGCGCCGGGCGTGCCGGCTTCGCCCGGCGCGACATCGAGCTGGCCCGGGAGTTCGCCGCCCGCGCGGGCGCGGCCCTCGGCGCCGCCGAGCTCTACGGCGAGCAGGTCCACCTCGCCCGGGTGCTGCAGAACAGCCTGCTCCCGCCCGACCTGCCGGCCGTACCGGGCGCCGCCCTCGCCGGCGGGTACCGGGCGGCCGGGGACCGGCTACGCATCGGCGGCGACTTCTACGACGTGTTCCCCGTGCCGGGTGGCGCGATCTTCGCCCTCGGCGACGTGGCCGGCAAGGGCGTCGGCGCGGCCGTCCTCACCGGGCGGGTCCGCCAGTCCCTGCGGACCCTGCGCCTGGTCGAGCAGCGCCCGCTGGAGTTGATGGGGCTGCTCAACCAGGCGCTCTTCGACGCCCCGGACGCGGCCCGCCGCAGCCAGTTCACCACCCTGTTGCTCGGCACCCTCGACGCGGCGCCCGACGGCGGCGTCGGCGTCCGGATCGCCGGCGGCGGTCACCCGTCCCCGCTGCTGGTCCGCGCCGACGGCGTGGTCACCCCGGTCGCGGTCGGCGGGATGCCGGTGGGCGCGCTCGCCGCCGCCCGGTTCGCCGAGGCCGAACTCCACCTCGCCCCCGGCGAGCTGCTGCTCGCGTACACCGACGGGGTCCTCGAGGCGCGCGGCGGCCCCGGCGGCCAGGATCAGTTCGGCGAGGAACGGCTGCGCGCGGCGCTGGCCTCGGCCGCCGGGCTGCCCCCGGCCGCGCTGGTCGACCGGCTCCTCGGGGCCGTCGACAAGTGGCTCGACGGGCAGAGCCAGGACGACATCGCGATGCTGGCCGTCTCGGCCGCGCCGGCCTGACGTCGCGGCCGCGCGTCCGCTGGCCGCGCCCGACCTTCGGCGCACCCGTCGACGGGGGAAGCCGCCGTGGTGGTCCCCGCCGCCCGGGTCAGGCCGTCCGGGCCACCCGCGGCCCGGTCCCCGGCCGCTCCCGCGTCGACAGGTCGACCGGCCGCTCCTGCGTCGGCAGGCCGATTGGGTGCTCCAGCGGCACGCCCGGCCAGGGGTCGGCCGCCTCGACGGACTGCACGGACGCGTTCCGGTGGCGCGCCGCCTCGTCGAACTCCCGCATCCCCCGCAGCAGGGCCTGCCGCCCCTCAGAGGTCATGTCGGCGAGGATCGCCGCGAGCTGCTGGCGCCGGTCGTCCCGCAGCTCGGCGAGGAGCCGGCGGGCCTCCGGGGTGAGGTGCAGCGAGATCTCCCGCCGGTCGAACCGGCCGGGCTCGCGCTCCAGCATGCCCGCCGCCACCAGCCGGTCGCAGAGCCGGCTGGCGGAGGAGAGCAGCATGTCGAGCCCGGTGGCCAGGCGACGGAGGTTGATCCCGTCGTGTTGCTCGACCAGCATGATCGCGCGCAACTGCGCGCCGGAGACCCTGCTGGTCGTCCGCTCCCGCGCGGCCTCCCAGACCGTCAGCAGGGCGTCGGCCACCGTGTCGAGCTCGACGGCCATACTCGTCTCGGGTCCGTAGGGACCGTGCACTTCCGCCATGGTGGGCCCGACACTACTCCGAATCCACTGGTCTGGGCTCGTGATGAAGGAGCGATGATGAGCGAACCGGTCAACCGGGCACGGCGCGTCCTCAACGAGGCGCCCGCCGACCTCCTGCTGGACCGGATCGCCGACGTCCTCGCCGCGGGCTACGGGATCACCCGGGTGGACCTGCTCCAGGTCGACTACCGGTTGGCGGCGCTACTCCCGCTGGTCGGGGAGGAGCCCGTCACCGCGCCGGGGCACCCCGCCTGGCGCTGCTTCGACCACCAGAGCCCGACCGTCGCCGACGACACCGGCTACCTCCCGGTGTCCATGCGCGGGGAACGCCGGGGCGTGCTGGTGGTGGCCCCCGCGCCGGGCCGGCCGGCCGCGCTCGACGAGCTGACGGAGATCGCCACCGCGCTCGCCCACGAGATCGCCGCGGTCACCGACGGCACGGACGTCTACCGGTCCGCGCGCCGCAGCAGGCGACTCACCCTCGCCGCCGAGATGCAGTGGGAGATGCTCCCGGGCCGCAGCCGGACCCGCCCGTCGTTCAGCCTCGCCGGGCAGCTGGAGCCGGCGTACGCCGTGCGCGGCGACAGCTTCGACTGGTCCGACGACGGCACCCGGGTCTGGTTGTCGACCATCAACGGCACGGGTGAGGGGGTGACCGCCGCGATGCTCACCTCGCTCGCCACCCACGCGCTGCGCAACGCCCGCCGGTCCGGGCTCGGCCTCGCCGACCAGGCGGCCCTCGCCGACCAGGCCGTCTACGACCTGCACCGGGGCGACCGGCACCTCGCGGCGCTGCTGATGGAGCTGGACCTGCGCTCGGGGCTGCTCACCGTGGTCGACGCCGGGTCGCCCCGCCTCGTGCTGCTGCGCGACGGGACGGTGCGGGAGCTGCCGCTGGAGGCGCAGTTCCCGCTCGGCATGTTCGAGGCCACCGACTACCGGGAGCAGCGCTTCGAGCTGTGCCGGGGCGACCGGCTCTTCGTGGTCAGCGACGGCGTCATCGACGCCACCGGGCAGGACGTCCGCTACGGCGAGACCGCGCTGGACCGGTTCCTGCGCCGGACCGGGCCGATGGAGCCGCTGGACGCCGTCCGCTCGCTGATCGGCGACCTGCGCGCGTTCGTCGCCGGCGACCTGATCGACGACGCGGTGGTGGTGTGCCTGGACTGGACGGGCCCGCAGGACTGAGCGCGCGGGCCGCTCAGTAGGCCCCCCGGCTGTTGAGCACCGCGCCGAAGGTCTTCCAGAGGATCGTCAGGTCGGCCGCGAGCGACCAGTTCTCCACGTAGTAGAGGTCGAGCCGGATGCCGTCCTCCCAGCTCAGGTCCGACCGGCCGCTGACCTGCCAGAGCCCGGTCATGCCGGGCTTGACCAGCAGCCGGCGGGCCACGTCGCCGTCGTAGCGGGCCACCTCGGAGGGCAGCGGCGGGCGGGGGCCGACCAGGCTCATGTGCCCGAGCAGGACGTTGACCAGCTGCGGCAGCTCGTCCAGCGACCACTTGCGCAGCAGCCGCCCGATCCGGGTCACCCGCGGGTCGTCGCGCATCTTGAACATCAGGCCGTCGGTCTCGTTGCGGGCGGCCAGCGCGGCCAGCAGGGCGTCGGCGTTGACCACCATGGTGCGGAACTTGTAGACGCCGAACTCCCGCCCGCCCTGCCCGACCCGGGTCTGCCGGAACAGCACCGGCCCCCGGCTGTCGATCTTGATAGCCAGGGCCACGACGGCCAGCAGCGGCAGCAGCAGCGTCAGGGCCACCGAGGAGACGGCCCGGTCGACGAAGCCCTTGACCAGCTTGCGGGCCCCGCGGAACTCCGGCGCCTCGACGTGGATCAGCGGCAGGCCGGCGACCGGCCGGGTGTGGATGCGCGGGCCGGCGACGTCGGTCAGCGCCGGGGCCACCACCAGGTCGATCCCGGTGCCCTCCAGTTGCCAGCCCAGCCGGCGCAGCCGGGTGGCGGTCAACTCGCCGGAGGCGGTCACCGCGACGGTGTCCGCGCCGATGGCGGTGGCCGCCTCGGGGATGCCCCGGAACGAGCCGACCACCGGCACGTCGCCCAGCCGCTGCGCGACCGGGGCGAGCAGCGCGTCCGGGATGCAGGCGCCGACCACCTGGTAGCCCGCGTACGGCTCGCGGCGCAGGGTGTGCACCAGCTCCAGCACGTGCGCGGTGTCGCCGACCACCAGCACCTTGCGTGACCAGCCGGCGCCCTCGGACCGCGCCCGGTGCAGCCGCTTGCGGGCGGCGAACCGGGCCACCTCCAGGCCGAGCATGCCGACGGCGAACGAGATGCCGAGGAAGCCCCGGGAGACGCCGACGTCGGCGATGTAGCCGGCGATCGCGATGCCGCCGGCGAGGCGCAGGCTGGCGGTGCCGACCCGCCGGTACTCGTCGGCGCCGTAGCCGAGGACGCGGTCGTCGTAGCAGCGCAGCACCCGCAGCGAGACCAGCCAGGCGAGGACCAGCCCGGGGGCGACCAGGACGTACGGGATCTTCGAGCCGCCGGGAGCGTCGTCGCCGAACCGGGCGACGTACCCGACGAGCACGGCGACGGTCAGGACGGTGGTGTCCAGCACCACCAGGGAGCGGACGTAGGCGCGCTCGCGGCTGCGGGCCGGGCCTGGCCGTGGTTCGTCCGGTCTCGACGACGTGCTGGCGGGGGTCAACAGCGTCGCTGAGGTCACCGGCCCTCCCCACTTCGGTCGCCGACGGCCCGTACGGCGGGCCCGGGGCGCGGGCCCGACACAGGGGCACCATGACATCCTGCCCCGCCGACCATGGTCGCCGATTGCTTCGGACGCATTACCGTCACTACTTTCCCCGAGGAACCCCTTGTCGGGAAAGGGCCCACGGCACCCGGTCCCGTGCGGCGGGTCCGCCCCGCGCTGCGTTGCGGCTCAGGCCGGGGCCTTGCGCAACGCGATCGCCTTGAGGAAGATGTCGCCGATCTTGGTCGGATCCTCGGTGACGAAGGCGCCGCCGCCGGTGACGTCGGTGATCGACTTCAGCTCGGCCCTGCTCACGTCGCCGCCGATACCGATGATCACGACCTGCACCGGCCGCTCCGGGTCCTTGATCTTGTTCAGCTCGCCCAGCAGCTTCTGCTGCGTGATGCCGTCGGCGTCCTCGTTCTTGCCGTCGGTGAACAGCACGAGCGAGTTGACCCGGCCGGGCTCCCAGTTCTCCTGCACCTGCTGGTACGCCGCCAGCACCGTGTCGTAGAGGCCGGTGTTGCCGGTCGAGGAGCGGATCGAGCCCAGGGTCTGTTCCAGCTTGCCGCGCTGACGGGACAACGGCCCGATGGGGAGCAGTTCCCGGTGGTCGACGGAGCCCACCAGTTCCGTGGAGAACGTCCAGAGGCCGATCGACCAGGAGTCGTCGAAGAGGTTGAGCCCGCGCCGGGCCGCCTCGACGGTGACCTGCTGCCGGGTCGCGTTGCCGGCGTTGGCCACCTTCTCCTTCATCGACCCGGAGACGTCGATGACGGCGAGCATCCGGCCGGACTGGGTGGCGATCGACCAGCTGGAGACCGCCCGGTCCATGGCCTGCGGGTCGAGCCCGCCCGGAGCCGATCCACCACCGTTGGCCGGCGGGGCCGGCGCGCCGCCGGCCGGGCTGGGCGCCCCCTGCGGCGCGTCGAAGCCCGCGCCCCAGTTGCCGTCCGGCGCGCGCAGCGACTGACGCGCCAGCCGGTCGTGGAAGTTGTCGGTGACGAGCACCTCGTAGAGCACCCGCGCCGCCGACGCCTTGGCCGGTTCGATGCCGGGCAGCACCGCGTACGGGTAGTCCAGCGGCGCGGGCGCCGGCTCCAGGTAGAGCGCGGCCAGCGGCACCGGTGGCTGCCTGCTGTTGTACTGGATCACGTCCTCTTCCGAGAGCGCCGCCGCGCCCAGGCTGCTCGCGATCGTCGTGGGATCCGAGGCGGTGGGGAACCGGGCGAGCAGGTCCGGCCGCAGCGCCGAGCGGTCGGTGGCCAGCGCCCGCAGCGCGGCGACCTTCTCCTTCTCGGCGTCGGGGCCGCCGGAGGCGCTGGCGGCGGCCGTCAGCGAGAGCAGGCCGGACAGGCCGGCGGCGTCACGGGTCGGCTCGACGATCCCGGTGCGCAACGGCTTGTCGCTCTGCACCTGCTGCAGGAGCTGGGTCCAGCTGAACTTCTTCTGCGGCCAGCCCAGCCGCGTGGCGACCGGCTGCGGCATCGCCACGACCACCGGGCTGCGCGCGATGGACGCGCCGATGTCCGGCTCGAAGGCGGTGGCGCCACCGGTCTTGAGCCGCAGCAGCCACGTGGAGGAGTCGGGCACCCAGACGTCCGGGCTGACCGACGTGCCGCTGGCCTGCCCCACGCCGGCCAGGGTGACGCCGTGCTTCGCCGCGACCGTCGCGGCCACGTCGACCGGATCGGACGCCGAGACGTTCACCGCGATGCAGGTGCCGCCCACCGCGGCGCCGTTCTTCACCCACTTCGCCGCGGCGGCGTCGACCGCCGGGGCGAGTTCGGCGGCGACGGCGACGGAGAGTTCGATCCGCCCGGAGCAGTCCGGTTGCGTCAGCTGCTGGTAGCCGAACCAGCCGCCGGCCGTGACGGCGAGGACGCCCACGGCAGCGGCGGCGGTGGCTGCGTGGACGTTCCTACGCATGCGATGGCGGCCTGCTGACACGGTGACCATCTTGCGGACCCGCCAGGACGACTGCCACGGGCCGTTCGGACGAAAGTTACGCAGAAGAAATAGTTGATCGCCAAATTGTCACGCTCAGCGAGCGGGCCGCCCCGTGGTGTCGACGTCGCCGGAATGATGGCTGGTCAGGGCATCACACATGTGGGGCTCGCCACTGCCACGGGCTCCCCGACCGGAGCCGGCACGCCGGTGCCCGCGTCCACCCGGAAGACCCGGATCATGTCGGCCCGTTCGTCGGCGACGTAGAGGTGCTCCCCGGCCAGGGCGAAGTGCCGCGGCCACTCCCCGCCCGTGTCCACCTCGGCGACCAGCTCCGGCAGCTCGCCGGCGACGGCGAAGACCGCGACGGTGCCCACCCCCCGGTTCGCGACATAGAGGAAGCGCCCGTCCGGGCCGACCGCGATCTCCGACGGCTGGACGGGCCCGGTCCGGTCGCTGGCCTCGACCCGGCCCCGCTGGTGCAGCGCACCGCCGCCGGTCAGCTCGTAGGCGGTGACCGAGCCGTCCAGCTCCCCCGCCACCCAGCAGCGCCGCCCGTCGGGATGCCGGGCCAGGTGCCGGGGGCCGACGCCGGCGGCCGTGCGCACCCGGGGCGCCCGGGGCACCAGCCGGCCCGAGGCGGCGTCCAGGTCGTAGCGGTAGATCGAGTCGGTGCCCAGGTCGACCGCGAGCAGCGGGCCCCGGCCCGGGTCGGGATTGACCATGTGGGCGTGCGCGCGGTCCTGGCGCTCCTGGTCCGGCCCGTGCCCCTCGTGCGCCACCAGGTCGCTGCGCTCGCCGGGCACGCCGTCGGGGTCGAGCGGGAACACCGTCACGCTGCCGCCGCCGTAGTTGGCCACGACGAGGTGGCCGCCGTCCGGGACGACCGCCAGGTGGCAGGGCTCCGCGCCCCCGGTGGACCGGGTGCCGAGCGCGGTGAGGCCGCCGTCGGCGCCGACCCGGAACGCGCTGACCTGCCCGTCCGGCAGCTCGTTGACCGCGTACAGCACGGGCAGCCGCGGGTGCCGGGCGAGGAAGGAGGGCGAGGGGGTGACCGCGACGGTGCCGAGCGGGGTCAGCTCACCGGAGGCGGGGTCACGCCGCACCGCGACGATGCCGGTGCCCCGGCCCCCGCTGTGCGCCGTGTAGCCGCCGATGTGGACGATCTCGCCCTGACCTGTCACCGGATCCGCCCTCCGCCGATTCCTCCGTCGATCCCACCACCCTTCCCACTGGGCCGCCCGCTTAGCCCCGAAAACCCCGCCGAATCGCGGCGGCCCGCCGGAAGACGCCCGCCCGGACCGCCGCCGCGCCGGCTCAGGCCGCCGGCACGGGCTCGCCGCGCTGCCGGGCCACGTGCTCGACCAGCGCGATCAGCACCTCCTTGCCGGACTGCCGCTCCCGCGCGTCGCAGAGCACCAGCGGCACGTCGGGGTCGAGGTCCAACGCCTGGCGTACGGACTCCAGGCTGAACCGGCGGGCGCCGTCGAAGCAGTTCACGCCCACCACGAACGGCACGCCCCGCTGCTCGAAGTAGTCGATCGAGGGGAAGCAGTCGGCCAGCCGGCGGGTGTCGGCGAGCACCACCGCCCCGAGCGCCCCGAACGCCAGCTCGTCCCAGAGGAACCAGAACCGGTCCTGGCCCGGGGTGCCGAAGAGGTAGACCTGGAGGTCGTCGTTGATCGTGATCCGGCCGAAGTCCATCGCCACCGTCGTGGTCGACTTCGCCTCGACGCCGGAGAGGTCGTCGGTGCCGATGCTGGCGCCCGTCAGCACCTCCTCGGTCTGCAACGGCCGGACCTCGCTGAGCGCGCTCACCAGCGTCGTCTTGCCGGCGCCGAACCCCCCGGCGATCAGGATCTTCAGCGCGAGCGGGATCCGGGGGCCGGATCCGGTTCGGTCATAGCGCACGGAGTCCACTGACCACCGCCTTGAGGATGTCGTCGTCGGGCAGGTACGCGGCGGCCGTCGGCTGGTGGACCGCGATCAGCCCCCGCGCCCGCAGGTCGCCGAGGAGCACGCGGACCACGCCCACCGCGAGGTCGAGGTCGGCCGCCAGCTCGGCGACGGGGACCGGCCGGGCGGCCAGCTCCACCAGGCGCCGGTGCTCGGGGTGCAGATCCGGGTGGACGGTCGGGTCGGCGGCAGCCTCGGCCAGCACGTACGCGACCAGGTCGAAGCCGTCGGCGCCCGACCGGACCCGGCCGCCGGTCAGGGTGTAGGGCCGCACGACCGGGCCGGCGTCGTCGTCCAGCCACTCGTGCTGCGGCCCGGGCGACTCAGCCCGCATCGGCGGCCCCCGCCGTCGAACGGGCCGGGGCGCTCAGGTACTCCCCGACCCGGGTGACGAGCATCGCCATCTCGTACGCCACCAGGCCGATGTCCGCGTCCGCGTCGCTGACCACGGCCAGGCAGGCGCCCTGCCCGGCCGCCGTGACGAAGAGGTAGGCGGACTCCATCTCCACCACGGTCTGCCGGACCGCCCCGCCGGCCACCTGCCGGCTGGTGCCCCGGGCCAGGCTGGAGAAGCCGGACGCCAGCGCGGACAGGTGCTCGGCGTCGGCCCGGTCCATGCCGGCGGAGGAGCCGATCAGCAGCCCGTCCGCCGAGAGCACCACCGCCTGTCGGGCGGCCGGCACCCGTTCCACCAGCTCGTCGAGCAACCAGTCGAGATCGGCACTCTGCCTCGTCGGATGCATCAGGCGTCCCTCTCAGTCGCGGTCATGGGTTCGGTGTCCACCGGCCGTGCGGCCGGCGTCGGGCTCGGGTCCTCGCGCGGCGGGTCCGGCCGGCCGGCGGGGGCGGCCCGCTCCGGGGCCGTCGCGGTGGCCGCCGCGCGGCCACGGGCGGTGCCGGACTGCAGGGCGGACATGATCCGCCGCGCCTCCTCCGGGCTGCGCGGGGCGGGACTCTCTATCACCGGCTGCCGCAGCGTCGGGCCGTCCAGCGCGGGCGACCGCCCCGGGGCGTCCCCGCCGGATGGCTGGCCCCCGTTCGGGGCCGGCCGCCGGGGCAGG